>DATIVB010000158.1:0-6560 GCA_035466375.1 Chondromyces sp. | reverse complement strand
GCCCGCTCGCGGCCGATGGTCGTCATGGGGCCGTGGCCGCAGACCACCCGGGTGTCGTCGGGCAGGGTGTAGAGCTGCTCGCGGATCGAGCGCTCGAGGACGGCGAAGGAGCCGCCCATGAGGTCGGTGCGGCCGATGGAGCCCGCGAACAGCACGTCGCCGACGATCGCCAACGGTGGTGCGGCGCCCGACACCACGAAGCTGACGCCGCCGGGCGAGTGGCCGGGGGTGTGCCGCACCTCGAGCTCGAGGCGGCCGACGGACAGTTTCTGGCCGTGCTCGAGCCGCAGCGTGGGCTCGGGCGGCGCCTCGACCTCGAGCCCGAACATCTGCCCCTGCATGGGCGCGTGGCGGTAGAGCTCGATGTCGCCGTCGTGGAGGCCGACCGGCAGGTCGCCGCCGAGCAGCTGGAAGAGCTCGGCGGTGCCGCCCACGTGGTCGAGGTGGCCGTGGGTGTGGAGCACCATGGTCGGGCGCAGGCCGGTCGCGCGCGCCTTTTCGGCCACCAGCGCCCCCTCGTCGCCGGGATCGATGACCACCAGCTCGCCCGCATCCGCATCACCCAGCAGCACGCAGTTGGCCTGGATGGGACCGACCGCAAAAACGTCGAAGAAGAGCGAAACCATCAGCTTTGCAGTGTTGAGTTTTGAGTTTTGAGTTTTGAGTTGTCCCCCACCCACCCCGGACACTCCGGGGGGACGGTCGGGAACTCAAAACTCAAAACTGAGAACTCAAAACTCCTTTCGGAAAATCCTCTCCACCAGCAGCCCCATCATCTTCGCCAGCTTGGGCTTCGCCCGCTCCCCCTCCTCGAGGACCTCCTCGTGGGTGAGGGGGCGGTCGACGAGACCGGCAGCCGGGTTGGCGGCGAAGGACAGGACCAGCACCCTCAAGCCCATGTGCCGCGCGGCGATGACCTCGGGCACCGTCGACATGCCCACCACCGCGCCGCCGAGGGCGCGCAGCATCCGCACCTCGGCCGGGGTCTCGAACGACGGGCCGAGCACCGCCGCGTACACTCCCTCGTGGACCGCAAACCCCGCCTCCGCGGCCGCCGCCCGCGCTTGCTCACGCAGCTCCGGATCGTAGGCGGCGCTCATGTCGGGGAACTGCGGGCCGAGCTCGCGCCCCCACTCGCCCACCAGAGGGTTCGCGCCCTGGAGGTTGAGGTGGTCGGTGACGAGGACCAGCGCGCCCGGCTCGATCGCCGGGTCGAGGGCCCCGGTGGCGTTGGTGGCGATCATCACCTCGGCCCCGAGCAGCGCCGCCAGCCGCACCGGGGCGACCACCTCCTCGGGGCGGTAGCCCTGGTAGAGGTGGAAGCGGCCGTTCATCACCAGCAGGGAGTCCTCTCCGCGGCGCCACAGGGTCATGGTCTGGCTGTGCCCCAAGAGGCTGTGGAGGGGAAAGGGGAAGACCGCGGCGAGGTCGATCTCATCGGCGGCCTGCCAGCCCGGGATCTCGAGCCTGAGACCCGACCCGGCCACCAGCAGGCCGCGCACCCTTCCAGGCCGATGGCGCTCGCGGAAGGCCTCCGCCGCGCGCCGCAGATCGTCGGGAGACATGGTCGCGTTCATGGCGGCGAGGTTAGCACAGGGGGCGGGGTCCCGGGCCTACGTCGGACGCAGGTCCTCGAGCCAGGCGCGCAGCCGCCGCCCGGCGGCGGCGTCCTCGACCGCGACGAAGATGGTGTCGTCGCCGGCCACCGTGCCCACCACCCCATCGAGGTCGAAACGGTCGAGGGCCAGCGCCACCCCCTGCGCTTCCCCGGCGGGAGTCCGCAGCACCAGCAGGTGGTCGCCCGCCGGGGCCACTGCCAGCAGGTAGGCCGCAATGCGCTGCTCCAGCGGCTCGGGGTGGAGCGCATCAGTCGTCGGCAGCGCCCAGCGGCCGCCGATCTTGACCAGCCCCAGCGCGGCGATGTCGCGGGACACCGAGGCCTGGCTGGCCTCGATGCCGCGCGCCTTGAGCCCGGCCACCAGGTCGTCCTGCGTCTGAAGGCGCTCGGCGACCACCATGGCGAGGATCGCCTCGCGGCGGCGGCGGAGCTGGCTCACGATTCCTCCGCCGCGCCGCGGAGGGCGTCCACGGCCTGCGCGTGGCGCTCGCGGCGGGCGTCGAGGCGACGCCGCCACGCCGCCGCCGCACGGACGATGCGCGCAAGGAGCTTCGGGTCGCCGGCCCCGCCCCGCGAGCGCCGGACCGCCAGCAGCTGCGCCGGCTCGATGTCCGGCAGCGTCCTGCCGGCCTCGACCTCGGCCGCCACCGCCCGGTAGGCGCGGCGGAAGGTCTGACCCTCGCGCACCCGGCGGTAGACCTCGTCGGTGGCCAGCAGATCGCCGCGCACCGCCCGCTCGCAGGCGGCGCGATCGACCTCGAGCCCCGCCAGCGCGCGGCCGGCCATACCGAGCATTCCGTGCACCGTGTCCAGGCCCTCCATCAGCGGTCCTTTGACGAGCTGGAGGTCGCGATGATAGCCGCCGGGTAGGGGGCCTGCAACCGTCATCGCCTGCACGGCGAGCCCGCACACCACGCCGACGCGGCCGCGCAGGAGCTCGAAGACGTCCGGGTTGCGCTTGTGCGGCATGATGGAGGAGCCGGTCGCGAGCTCGGGCGGGATCCTGAAGTAGCCGTACTCCTCGGAGGCGAACAGCACCACGTCCCAGGCGAGGGCGCCGAGGTCGCGGGACACCGCCCACAGCGCGCCGAGAACCACGGCCTCGAGCTTGCCGCGGCCGAGCTGGGCCGCGGTCGCGCAGGAGCGGGCGCGGGCGCAGCCCAGGCGGCGAGCGCTTCCCTCCGGATCGAGCGGCAGCGGCGTCCCGTAGCCGGCCGCGCTGCCGAGCGGCGACACATCGACGAGGTCGAGGGCCGCCGCCAACGGGCCGAGGTCGTCGAGCAGGCTCTCGGCGTAGCCACCGGCCCACAGCCCCACCGTCGACGGCATCGCCCGCCGCAGGTGGGTGTAGCCCGGCATCACCACCCGTTGGTGGCGGCGGCCGAGCTCGAGCAGGGCACCCACCGTGTCGAGGGTCGCGCCCATGACCTCGAGCATCCGGTCGCGGGTGAAGAGAACCAGCGCGGCCAGCACCTGGTCGTTGCGCGAGCGTCCGGTGTGGACCTTCTCCCCGGTCGCGCCGAGCGTCCGCACCAGCCAGCCCTCGAGCGCGGTGTGGGCATCCTCGTCCTCTTCGCCGACCGTCAACCGCCCGCTTTCGATCTCCGCGAGCGCCCGCCGCAGGCCTCCCACCAGCTGCCCGGCCTCGGCCTCGGACAGCAACCCCGCCTCCGCCAACCCCTGCACGTGGGCGACACTGGCAAGCGCGTCCCAACGCAGCAGGCGCCGGTCCCAGCGCCGGTCGCCGCCCGCCGTGAACTCCGCGACGGCATCGTCGAGCCCGTCGCCCGAGCCCCACAGGGTCGGGCTCACCGCAGCACCTCCCGCGCGAGCTCGAGATACAGCTGCGCCGCCCGCTCGACCTCCGCGAGCTCGATCGACTCGTCGGCGGTATGCGAGCGCTGCGAGTCCCCCGGGCCGAGCTTGAGCGCGTCGAGGTGGCGCAGAAAGACCCAGTCCGAGCAGGTCGGCGACGCGAAGGGGCGCGCGCCGGGCCTGATCCGCAGCACGGCCTCGAGCAGCTTCGAGCCGTCCGGGGTCGCGGCCGGCACCAGCCGGTCCGAGATCACCTCCACCTCGGCCGCGACGCGGTCCGCGACCGCCGCCGTCACCTCGGCGTGGGAGTACTCCGGGGTGGTGCGGATGTCGAGCACCGCCTCGCAGCGTGGCGGCGTGACGTTGCGGGCCACCCCCGCCTCGAGCAGGGTCGGGGTCACCACCACCTCGCCCAGCGTCGGATGGCGGCGCTCGAAGCGCAGCTTCTCGAGGGCGTGGAGGTCGCGCGCGGCGAGCCGGATTGCGTTGTCCGGCGGCGGCGTCCGTTCCGCCGCCCAGCCCGCGTGCAGCTGCTCGCCCCGCCACACCAGGCGCAGCAGCAACTGGCCGCGCTGTGCAATGCAGGGCTCGAGCGAGGTCGGCTCGCCGACCACCGCCGCGTCCGGCGAGGCCCCGAACCGTTGGAGGGCTTGCGGCATGCTGGTGTCGCGGGTCTCCTCCGCGTAGGTGGCCAGGACGACCAGCCGGCCTGCCGCAGGCCCGCCCGAGGCGGCGAGCGCCGCCGCCGCGGCCGCCATGGCCGCCACCGAGGCCTTGGCGTCCACGGCGCCCCGCGCCGTCAGACGGCCGTCGGCGACGATGCCTGCGTAGGGATCGACGGTCCAGCCGTCCCCCGGCGGCACGGTGTCGAGGTGCGAGGCGAGGAGCAGGCTCGGTCCGTCTGCGCCCTCCCCCACCACGAGCCGCACCGCCGCGTCGTCGACCGACGTTTCGAGGCCGCGGGCCGAGGCCCAGCCGCCGAGCACCGCCGCCGCCGCTTCCTCCTGCCCCGACGGGCTCGGCGTCCGCACCAGCTCCACCAACAGCCCCGCGGCTTCCCCCCTCAACGCCGCTCCTCGACGTAATCGCGGCGCTCGGGCTCGGCGACGATCATGGTGCCGCTGCCGCTGCCGGTGAAGACCTCGATCAGCAGGGCGTCGGGGGCGCGGCCGTCGATGATGTGGGTGCGGCGGACGCCGCCCGCCACCGCTCGGATGCAGGCCTCCACCTTGGGCCGCATGCCGCCCTTGACCGCGCCCGCTTCGAGCAGGGCCTCGAGCTCGGCCGGGCCCGCGAAGGCGACCAGCGTCGACGGGTCCGCCGCGTCACGCAGCAGCCCGGGTGCGCCCGTCAGGTAGATCAGCTTCTTGGCGCCGAGGGCCCGGGCGAGGGCCTCGGCCAGGGTGTCGGCGTTGATGTTCAGGGGCCTTCCCTCCGAGTCGGCGGCGAGCGACGCCACCACCGGCACGTAGCCGCGCGGCAGCAGCAGCTCGAGCAGGGCGGGGTCCACCGACTCCACGTCGCCCACCTCGCCGAAATCCACGGTGCGCTCCGAGCCCTCGTCGTCGCGCACCGTCACCGGCTTCCGGCGCCGGGTGGTGACGAGCCCGGCGTCGATGCCGGACAGCCCCACCGCCGGCACGCCGTGGGCGCGCAGCGCGGCCAGGATGTCGACGTTGATGCGGCCGCCGTAGACCATCTTCGCCACCTCGAGCACCTCGGGCGTGGTCACCCGGCGGCCGGCCACCACCTCGGGCTCGATGCCGAGCCGCCGGCAAAGATCCGAGGCCTGCGGTCCGCCGCCGTGGACCACCACGACCCGGATCGACAGCGACTCCAGGAGGGCGATCTGCACCGCCACCTCGGCCAGCGCCTCGCCCGAGGCCACCACCTCGCCGCCGAGCTTGATGACGAAGACCTGGTCGCGGTAGAGGCGCGTGTAGTCGAGGGCCTGCTTGAGCCCGGTCACGTGCTCGTTCACGCCGCACCCCCGCCGAGGAGGCGCTCGAGCAACGCCTGCTGCGCCCACAGCCGGTTCTCCGCCTGCTCCACCACCACCGACCACCCACCGTCGAGCACGCCGTCGGTCACCACCACGTTGCGCCGCACCGGCAGGCAGTGCATGAAGATCCCCTTGCCGCCGCGGGTCGCGGCCATCTTCGCCTCGTCGATCCGCCAGTGGCGGTAGGGTTCGCGTAGCTCAGCCTCCTGCTGCGGGTGGCCGAAGAAAGCCAGCGAGCCCCAGCTCTTGGCGTAGACCGCGTCCGCACCGGACAGCGCGGCGTCCATGTCGTCGGTCACCGACAACGAGCCGCCGGTCCGGGCGGCGATCGCGGCGACCGACGCCACGTCGTCTGGATCGAGGTCGAAGCCCTCCGGCCGCGCCACCACCACCTCCATGCCGAGGCGCGCGGCCGCGATCACCGCCGACACCGGCACCGCCGTGGGCAGCGCCTTCGGGTGCCAGGCCCAGGACAGCACGAACTTCTTTCCCGTGAGGTCCGGGCCCACGAACTCGCGCAGGGTCATCGCATCCGCCAGCCCCTGGCAGGGGTGGCGACGCGCGGACTCGAGGTTGACGACCGGCACCCCGGCGTGGGCGGCGAAGCCGCGCACCACGGCGTCCTCCCGCGCCTCGGCCCAGGCGGAGGCCTTGGGAAAGGCCCGCACCGCGACCACGTCGCCGTAGCGTCCGAGGACCCGCGCCGCCTCGATGAGGTGCTCGGCCGCCGCGCCGTCCATCACCGCGCCGGGACGGGTCTCGATGGGCCAGCTGCCGCGGCCCGGCTCGAGCACCACCATGTGGCCGCCGTGGCGCGCCATGGCCACCTCGAAGGAGGTGCGGGTGCGCAGCGAGGGGTCGAAGAACACCGCCACCAGCACTCGCCCGGTGAGGGGACGGGGGGAGGCCCCGGCCTTGAGCTCCGCCGCGCGGGCCACCACGGCCAGCACCTCGTCGTCCTGCCAATCGTCCGAGGCCAGAAAGTGCGGACCCGTCATCGCAGAACCTCCCGCAGGGCGGCCGCGAAGCGGTCCGCCTCGTCGTCGTGCAGCACCAGAGGCGGCAGCAGCCGCAGCACCTTGGGGTCGACCGCGCTGCCCACCAGGAAGCCGCGCTCGTACAGGG
>DATIVB010000157.1:0-14694 GCA_035466375.1 Chondromyces sp. | reverse complement strand
CTCGCCATCCTGCTCGGCATCGGGCTGCTGATGATGCTCGCACGCACCGCCGACCCGGTGCAACATCCGGCGCTGGTCAACGGTGCGCTCGGCGCCATGGTGCTGGTGATCGCCGTCATGAGCCTCACCCGCCACCAGGTCCGGGCCCTGTACCTGGAGCCCTTTACCTCGCAGTCCAACCACGTCGTCACCTCGCAGTGGGGCACCTTCGGGCTCTTCGTACTGATCCTGGTCGTCGGTCTGGCGACTGTCGGGTACATGGTGCGGCGGGTCCTGACCTCGCCCGCCCAGGGGGCCGACGCGGCGTAGTCGCGACACGCCGCCGGGGGCTGCCGGCGGGTGGTTGATTTTTGTATACACTTTGTATACGATCTTGAAATGGTGAACGGCGGTGCGATCGCGGTCAGCGCGCGGCAGACGGTCGCCGAGTCCGTGTACCTCGCGCTCAAGCGCGACATCACGACGCTGAGGCACCGACCGGGGGCCGCGCTGACCGAGCAGGAGCTGGCCGCGCTCTACGGATCGAGCCGGGTACCCGTGCGGGAGGCCTGCCGCCGCCTGCAGCAGGAGAACCTGCTCATCGGGCGCCCCTACAAGGGCTACACGGTCAGCCAGATCTCGCTCAAGGAGATCGGCGACTGCTTCGACCTGCGCGAGGCCCTCGAGTGCCACGCCCTCGAGCTCGCGGCGCGGCGCGCCGGCGCCGACGACCTCGGGCGGCTCGAGCGGCTTGCCGGCACCGGGTACACCTTCCACGACTGGGAGTCCTACGCCGACTTCCTGGAGCGCAACTTCGACTTTCACATCCAGCTCGCGAGCCTGGCGCACAACCAGCGCCTTCTGGCGGTGCTGCGCGACCTCCTCGGCTCGATGCAACGCTTCTTCTTTCTCGGTCTCGACCTCGGCGACTTCGCCGCCGAGATGCGGGCCGAGCACGAGGAGCTGGTGCAGCTCCTGCAGCGCGGTCAGGCACGGGAAGCGGTGAGCTGCCTGCGCCGTCAGATCCGAAGCTCCCGCGACCGCATCCTGCGGGCGCTGATCGACGACCGTATCGACATCCCGCTGGAGTGAGGTCCGCGATGACTGATTTCGTCTATCTCGACAACGCCGCCACGACCTTTCCGAAGCCCCCCGAGGTCGTTCAATCGATGTGCGACTTCTACCTGACGAAGGGGGTCAACCCCGGCCGCACCGGATTCGACCTCGCGCTCGAGGCGGAAGAGACCCTGGCGACGGCGCGACAGACCCTGGCCGGGTTCTTCGGCGGCTCGAACCGCGACCGGCTGGTCTTCTCCTACAACGTCACCGACGCGCTCAACCTGCTGATCTCGAGCGTGCTGTCCCCCGGCGACCACGCCATCACCACCTGCCTCGAGCACAACTCGGTGCTGCGGCCCATGTACCGTCAGGCCGGGCTCGGGGTGGAGGTCGAGTTCGTGCCCTTCGACGACGCCGGGTACGTCGACCCGGACGACATCGCGCGCCGGATCCGCCCCTCGACCAGGCTCGTCGTCGTCAACCACGGCTCGAACGTGATCGGCACCATCCAGCCGGTCGCCGAGATCGGCCGCCTCTGCCGCGAACGCGGGGTCCTGTTCGCCATCGACGCCGCGCAGACCGCCGGCCTGGTGCCCATCGACGTCGCCGCCATGTCGGTCGACGTGGTGTGCTTCACCGGCCACAAATCGCTCTTCGGACCCTCCGGCTCCGGCGGCATGTACATCGGCGACCACGTCGAGATCACGCCCTGCCGGGCAGGGGGCACCGGGGTGATGAGCGCCTTGAAGACCCAGCCGGACGCCTACCCCTGGCGCATGGAGTTCGGGACGGTGAACCTCATGGGGGCCGCAGGCCTGCTCGCGGCGCAGCGGTGGATCGCCGCCCGCGGCGGCGTCGGGGCCATCTACGAGCACGAGATGCGGCACGCGCGGCGCCTCCGCGAGGGCCTCGCCGCGATCGACGGCGTCCGCCTCTACTGCGCCGATCTCGAACGTGACCACCTGCCGGTCTTCGTGTTCAACATCGAGGGCCTGCCCGCGGACCAGACCGGCGCCTTCCTCGACGTCGAGCACGACGTCATCACCCGCACCGGGCTCCATTGTGCCCCACGGGTTCACGAGGGCATCGGCACGGCCGAGATCGACGGCGCGGTGCGCTTTTCACCGGGGGTCTTCACGACTGACGCCGAGATCGAGCGCGCCATCGAGGCGGTGGCGGACATCGCCGCCTACGGCCGCACGCGCAACGGCGCCGCTGTCACTGTCACGTCCTGAACGTCGTTACGCCCCGCCGTCGGCCTGCCACTCGTCGGGCGTCAGCGTCCTCATGCTGAGGGCGTGGATCTCGGTTCGCATGAGCTCGCCGAGGGCCTCGTAGACCAGGCGTTGGCGGGCGAGGCGGCCGAGGCCCTCGAACCGCACGGAGACCACCAGCAGCTCGAAGTGGCCGCCGCCCTGCCCGGCGCCGGGGTGCCCGGCATGGTGCGCGCTGTGATCGACGATCGCGACGCGCGTCGCCTCGAGCTCACGCTCGAGCGCGTCCTCGATGGCGCGGACCCGCGTTTCGGATGGCATGGCGGCTGTCCCTCCACGGCACGGTTTCGCAGAAGCAGCTGTTTCTGCGGGATGGGCGCCCAGCCAGCGCGCATCGTCCGCGCTGCGGGCTCCCGATTCGTCGTGCGCGGCCCCTGGGCTGACGGGCCCTCAGCTGTCGCTGTTCTTCGGCACCGACGCGTCCTCGCTCCCGGCATCGCCCTCCGTGCCTCCCGAGCGCACCGAGTCCTTGAAGTTGCGAATGCCTTCGCCGAGACCCTTGCCGAGCTTGGGCAGCTTGTTGACGCCGAAGATCAGGACCACGATCGCGAGCAGGATCAGCAGCTCGGGGAGACCGAGACTTCCGAACATGCGAACCTCCCAGACCCGCGCGGCGCCGGCAGGCCTCGTCCGAGCTTTCAGGCCGCGCGGTCACAAGTCTAGCAGAAGGGCGACCAACCCGGGGGGCGCAGCGGCCGATTCGAGCTCCCCGGGCAGCTGCAGCGCGAGCTGCTCGAGCCAGCGACCGTACCCCGCGCGTCCCCCGGCCTCGAGCGCTGCGAAGGTGCCGAGCACCTTGAGGGCGCGCTGCAGGGCCACCAGGCGCATCCGCTGCCGCCAGCCGCCGGCGGCGCCGGTGGCCTCCGCCCACCGCTCTTCGAGCCGGAGCCGCACCTCCCGGCCCAGCAGGTCGGGCATGGCGCGCTCGTTGAGCAGGGACGCGGCATCGTAGGTGTCCGGTCCCACCAGCACGTCCTGGGTGTCGATCAATCCGACCTCCCCGCCCGGGAGCAGGAAGAGATTGTTGAGGTGGTAGTCGCGATGGCAGATGCGCTGCGGGTGGCCGGCAATCTCCTCCGCCAGGCCATCCAGCCAGCGTCCGAGCTCCGGGCCGGGCCGTCGGCCGCAGCGATGGCGAACGAACCACAGCTCGAAGCCGGTCAGCTCCCAGCGCAACCTGTCCGCAGCCAACGGTGGGTTCCAGTGCGGCAGCTGGGCGGGGGCAATTCGCGCCAGGGCCACCAGGGGCTCGAGGGAGCGCGCCGCGAGGGCCTCCCGGTCCCTGGCGGCCGCCTGCTCGAGCGCCGCTTCGGCATCGGCCTCCCCCAGGTCCTCGAGCACCGCCCAGCCCTCGCCACGATGGGACTCGATCAGCGCCGGCACCCGGAGGCCGTGGCGTTCAAACCAGGACCGCACCTCGAGGTCCCGCCCGAGTCGGCCGCGAACCGGCTGCGGGTAGCGGACCAGGATCGCGGTCCGCCCCGCGGCGTCCCAGACGCGAGCGTAGCACCGGCTCGAGGCGTCGCCTGCCAGGGGCGTGCCGCGCACCCAGGGCCGCGGGAGTGAGTTGCCAACCACCCGCTGACGCTAACAAAAGCGGTCACCCGCCGCAATGCGGTACGATGGGAAGAGGAGGGCCGGCCGGCCGGTTGTGGGAGGCGGAGGGTCGATGGAAGAGTCCAGAACACGCAAGCTCCACCGGCTGCTGCGGCGGCTCGGCCAGGCAGTCCACGGGTCGGTCGTGCGCTCCGAAGAGGTTCGCGGCTGTCTCGAAGAGCTCCACGAAGGCGGGTGGCGGGCGGTCATGCTGGTGGAGACCTCGGTCGCCTGCGACGAGAACGGCGCGATCGGCGCCGACAAGGGGACGCTGCGCCTCCACGTCGACGGCGAGCGCGCGGCCCCGGCCTACCGCATGGACGTCGACGACGCCAGGATCCTGAACTCTCTCGGCATCGCTCCGGGCCGTCACCGCGCCAACGGGACCCCGGTCTACCGCGAGCGCGCCGAGCGCGATCCCGAAGGCGACGTCTGAGGATCGGCCGCCGGGCCGTGATGGTCTCACCGGTCAATCTCGTCGGCCGGACCTCGGCCGAGATCACGGAGCTGGTCGCCCCGCACGTCGATCGCCCGTTCCGCGGCCGCCAGGTCGCGCGCTGGGTGGTGGAGCGCAACGCCGCCGATTTCGCCGAGATGACCGAGCTCCCGGTCCCGCTGCGCAGCGCGCTCGGCTCGCTGTTCACCATCTCCGAGCCGCAGCCGGAGCGCGTGGTGCCGAGCAGCGACGGGTCCCGCAAGTACCTGCTGCGGCTCGGCGACGGGACCGCCGTCGAGTGCGTCGCCATGCGCGAGGGTGCCAAGGCGACCTTCTGCCTGTCGTCGCAGGCGGGGTGCGCGGTGGGCTGCACTTTCTGCGTGACCGGGGCCCTCGGCGCGGGCCGCAACCTCGAAGCGCACGAGATCGTCGGCCAGTACCGTTTCATGCTGCGCGCGCTCGAGGCCGATGTCGAGCGCGTCAACCTGGTCTTCATGGGCATGGGCGAGCCGCTTCTCAACACCGGGCATCTCGGGCGCGCGCTCGAGGTGCTCTTCGAGCGCGTGAGCCCGAAGCGGATCACCGTCTCGACCGCCGGCATCCTCCCCGGCATCCGTTGGCTGGCGGGCCTCGAGCGCCGGCCGAAGCTCGCCCTGTCCCTCAACGCGCCGGACCAGGCCAGGCGGCAGCAGATCATGCCGATCGCGCGCCGCTACGAGCTCGCCGAGCTGATCGGCGCCGTGCGCGCCTTTCCCCTCGAGAAGGGGCGGCGGATCACCTTCGAGTACGTCCTGATCCGCGACTTCAACGACGCGATCGCCGACGCCGCGGCGGTCGCGCGGCTCATCCGCGGCATTCCTTCCAAGGTGAACGTCATTCCCTTGAACGAGGACCCGGTGCACTTTCCGCAGCTGCGGCGCCCCGAGCCGGAGGTCGTCGACCGCTTCGCCCTCGCCCTCCGCGACGCCGGCCTGACCGTCACGGTCCGCTGGTCCCGGGGTGCCGACGTGGACGCGGCCTGCGGCCAGCTCCGCGGCCGCCGGCCGGCGGCCGCCAGCCGCGCTCAGCCGGCGCGGTAGACGAGCGACCACTGGCGCCCGGCAGCGGCCCCGTCGCGCCGGAAGGACGCCAGCTCGGGAGTCGACGCAGTGCACGGGCCGACCGGTTCGACGCGCTCGCGGCAAAGCCCGAGGGTCTCGAGCCGCGCCGCGAGCAAGCTCCGCAGGTCGACGTGGCGGGCGTCCCGCCATCGCGCCTCGGCGACGCCGAGCCTGCCCAGGGCCTCGATGACCTCGTCCCCGACCGGGTAGGCGGGGCCCGAGATCGCAGGCCCGAGCGCCGCGTGCAGGCGATCCGGCGCGACGCCGTACTCGGTGCGGAAGCGATCGACCACCGCGCCCACGATATCGGCGGCCGTTCCCCGCCAGCCCGCGTGCACCGCGGCGACAACGCCGCCGCCGGACATCAGCACCGGGACGCAGTCGGCGGTCCAGACCAACAGTCCGAGACCGGTCTCGGCCGTGATCAGGGCGTCGCACCGGCCCACGCACGCCGCTCCCACCAGGGGGTGGGCGGGCTCGGAAGCCAGCGACGCCACCACACGGCCGTGAACCTGCCGACCCCAGCTCAGGGCGCGCAGACCGGGCCGCAGCGCCTCCAGCAGGTCCTGGGCCCGCGCCTCGGCCGCCCTGCCCCCCAAAGCCGGTCCGAGACCGAAGCACAGGCGCACCTCGCCCGAGGCCCGACTGAGCACGGGTTCGGATGCGAGCTCGAGCGCCGACCAGGAGTCGATGGCTTATCCTCCGGTTGCCGGCGCCAATGATACAATCCGGGACCCGGAGGTGTCGTGACGCTTTCTGCCTCGGCGGCCGACTGTGCGGCCCGCGCGCCGACAGTTCCGGCCGTCAACCCGTGATCCGGCTCCGTGGCGTTTCGAAGGAGTACGAGCAGCGCACCATTCTGCGCGGGCTGGATCTCCAGGTCGAGGCCGGCGAGTTCCTCTTTCTCACCGGACCCTCCGGCGCCGGCAAGACGACGCTTCTGAGGCTGTTGTACGCCGCCGAGAGCCCGACCGAGGGCGAGGTCTGGGTGGCGGGCCGACGGGTCGACCAGCTGCACCGCCGCCGGCTGCCGCTACTGCGGCGGAAGATCGGGGTCATCTTCCAGGACTTCAAGCTCCTGCGCCGCAAGACGGTGCTCGAGAACGTCACCTTCGTGCTCCGGCTGCACGGCGTGCCGCCGCGCGAGGCCCTGCGGCGGGCGACCCAGGTCCTCAAGCGACTCGGCCTCCAGCACCGACAGGGCGCCTTGCCCGACGCCCTGTCGGGGGGCGAGCAGCAGCGGGTCGCCATCGCCCGCGCGCTCGCCTACCAGCCGCGGCTGATCCTCGCCGACGAGCCGACCGGAAATCTCGACGCCGATCTCGCGTCCGAGCTGCTCAGCCTGTTGTGCGACATCAACTACCAGGGCGCCACGGTCCTGGTCGCGACCCACGACCACGCCATCCTGGAGTCCATCCCGGCACGGACGCTGATGCTCCACCAGGGCCAGATCCACTACGACGGGATGTGGCCGCCGTGATCCGGCACGCTCTCGCGGAAGGGTGGCTGCTGCTGCGGCAACGTGCCGCCACGAGCCTCGTGCTCGCGCTCGCCCTGGCGGTGCCGATTGCCCTCGCCGGGGTCGGCCTCACGGTCAACCTCTGGTTGGGTCCGGTGGCCGCGCTCTCGCCCGAGATCTCGAAGGTCGCGGTGCTGCTGCATCCGCGCCTCGACGGCGAGCAGCGCCGGCAGTGGATCGCCACCGAGGCCTCAGCGCACCCCGAATGGGTGCTGCTCGAGGTATCGGCGGACGAGCTCGCGGATCGCCTCGGCCGCTGGTTCCCCTACCTCGACGAGCTGCTGGCGTCGGGGGACGCGTCGATGCCGCCCCTGATCGAGATCGAGACCGCCGACCCCGAGACGGTCGGAGTGCTGGAGGGTCGCCCTGAGGTGCTGGCCGTCGGGCCCCGCTCCCCCCTTCCGGTGCTGTTCGGCCGCGTCGCCCGGGGCCTCGCATGGGGCGTCGGCGCCGTGAGCGCCGTGCTCCTCGCGTCGGCGCTGCTGCTGGCGGCGGTGTGGGTCCACCTCGAGCTCTTCCGGCATGCCGACGAGCTCACGATCATGCGCCTGGTGGGCGCCACCGAGGGCACCGTGCGTGGGCCGTTTCTGGTCGCGGTGGCGGTCCCGGCCGCGGTCGCCGGCGGGCTCTCCGTGGCGGCCGCCTCGGCGATCGTGGCCGGTCTCGGGCGCCTGGTCGCGACCCTCGGTCTGCCGCCCCTGACGATGCCGCCGGCGGTGCTGCTGCTGCAGGCCGCCGCCGCGGTCATCCTGCCGGTCGCCGCAGCGCTCATCACCCTCGCCCGCCACACCGCCGATCACATCGACGGCTGACCGTCGAATGACGGGGTGAAAAAAACGCGGCCCGGAGGCCGCGTCGTCATCAGGTGCTGGCCGGGCTCACCGGCAGCGGTCGGCGTAGTCCTTCTCGAGGGTCGGCAGCTGCTCCTGGAGGAGCTTCGCGTTTTCCATGTCGCCGAGCTTCTGGAGCTCCGCGACCTGCATCCTCAGAGCGTCGATCTTGCGCTTGAACTCGGCGCACTCCTGCTCGGCCGCCCGGTTCTGCGCCGCCGCGCCCTGCTTCTCCCGCATCTCGGCGGCCTTGCGATCGTTGCCGGCGTTCTGGTACCACTGAATGGCCTGATCGTAGTTCTTCATCGTGTCGTAGACATAGCCGCCCTGGTTGTAGATCTGGGTCCGGACCTTGCCCGTCGGGCCGACCTTGAGCGCCTGCTGGAGGTCCGCCACGGCGGCGCTGAGCTGGTCGGTCGAGGTCTTGCACTGCGCCAGGTAGAGGTAGACCAGCGCGTTGTTCGGTTGCTGCGCCTTGGCCTTTTCGAACCAGCTCTGCGCCTTGCGATAGTCGCCGGCGCCGAGCCAGGCCTCCCCGGCGAGCAGGTTGTGGTCGAAGGAGGGGTGGCTGGCCGCCAGACGCTCGGCCACCTGTGCGGCGCCGCTGTAGTACCGCGACTTCTCGGCGTCTGTGGTGGCGCGGCGGGCGGCGAGGATGCCGGAGCGGACGGCGTTGCTGCCGCTCGACGCGTCCTTCGGGTCGATCTCGAACGCGGCCTTGAACGCGTTGAACGCCTTGCCGTCGTCACCCTTGGAGCTGTACGCCGCTCCGAGCGCCTGCTGCAGGCGGGGGTTCTTGGCGTCGGCCCTGGCCTGGGTCGAAACCACACTGATGGCCTCGTCCTCCCGGTTGGTCTTGGTCGCGGCCTGCGCGAAGAGGAGGGCGTAACTCGAACGCAGCGATGCTTCCATGGCGCTCATGTTGAGCGGTTTGAGGAGCTCGTAGGCATTCTGGTACTGATCGGCCTGGAGCAGCGCCTGGCCGAGCGCGATCTTGTACGACGGCTGGCCGCCGTCGAGCTCGACCGCCTTGCGCAGGCTGGCGATGGCCGGGCTCACCTGGCCGAGGGCCCGCTGGGAGACTCCGAGCATGTAATACCCGCCCGCGTAGTCCGGGTTGGTCTTGGTGACCTCCTCGAACTCTTTGACCGCGGTGCTCCAGTCCCTCGTCTTGTACGCCTCGAGACCCTTGTTCCACTCCGCGTTGACAGGCGCGGCCGCGGCCAGCACCAGCGCGATCACTGCCGCTGCGACCCTCGCACGGGCGGTTTTCGGTGTCATGATACGGTGCCTCCAAGTCATCAACGGGATTCTCCCAGATTTTGTTGCAGTTCGCCCAGCAAGGGCCGCACCTGTTCGTCGAACATCGCGGCCGTGTCGGCGCCCTTGAGCAGCGAGATGGCCTTGGTGTTCTGCTCGACCATCTCCCGCAGCGCGTGAAACCCCTCGCCGCGTTCGATCAGGGTGCGCGCCGCACCGTACTGTTTGTCAATCGTCCGCTGGCCCCCGGTACCGACGACGTCGAGCGCCACCGCGCGGATCTTCTCGGCCAGCCCGAGCAGGGTAACAGGGCTCGCCCCCGCCTGCCAGCGCTGGCCCCGTTTTCCGGCCTCGCTCGCGCTGCCGAGCGCCACCAGGCCGGTGGTGATCATCCCGAAGAGGAGCTTCGAAACGTCGAACGGCGCCCACTTCAGCTCGGCTGCGATCTCTTCGATGGAGTGCTGGCCGTCGATTCGGGTGACCAGGATCCACTCCTGCGGGCTGAGGGTCACCTGGTCGGCGCCGCGGTCCCGTGGCGTGAAGTACGGCACCAGTTCGAGCGACGGGATCTTGCGCCGCAGCACCCGCCACTCGTCCAACCGGCGCGCCGCCTCCATCATCAGCGAGGCGTTCGACACGTGGATGGTGACCTGCTCGCACTCCTCGCCGGGCAGGAACTCGAAGGTCCCGTCCGCCCACATCGCCATCTCGAACACCGCGTTGTCGCCGCGGAGGTTGCCGACGGCGGCGTCCACGATCTGTCCGTCGCGCAGGAAGATGCGCCCGGCGTTCTCGTCGCGCTGGATCATGAACGCACCCGTCTTGCCGGAAACGCTCACCAGTTGGATGACATCCGACAGCGGCAGCTCGCTCAACGACCCTTGCAGCGACATTGTGGAGAGTCTACTGCAGATTGAATCGCACCGTGAGGATGTAGAGGACCTCCACCGGCTTCCCGTTGAGAGTGGACGGCTCGAAGCGCCACTTTTGGACGGCGTCGACCGCGGTCTCGGTGAGCCCGAGCGGCAGGCCGCGCAGGACCTTGACGTTCTGCACCCGCCCGTCCTTGCCGATCGTGCACTCGAGCACGACCACGCCCTGGATCCGCGCCCGGCGGGCCGCTTCCGGGTACACCGGCGAGGGGCCGCTGATCTTGACCGGCTCGGTGATGTTGCCGCCGACCACGAAGCGGACGGGGCCCTCCGGCTCGGGCGGGGGGGGCGCGTCGGGAACGCCGAGCACCAGGTTGTCATCGGGCACGAAGTCGATGTTCTCGTCCGGTTGCTCGTCGCGGATCGGTTCGGGCTCGTCCGGCGTCGGGTCGGGAATCGGGACCTTCTGGGTCTTCGGCTTGGGGATCTGCTGCATCTCGCGCCGCGGCGGCTGCTTGAACTTGACCTGTTTGACGACGTAGATCTTGCTCTTCTTCTCCTTGGCATCCGACAGGCCGCCGGCGAAGGAGGGCCACTGGACGGCGAAGACAATGACGTGGAACACGATCGCGATGCCGAGGGCCCAGCGCGCGAACTTCCGATCCTGGGTCTCCTCCGCGGCCAGCATTTCGGCCGTGGTCATCGGCATGTCGGTGTCGTCGACCGCGTCCGGCTTGGTCTTCTTGGGCTTCCCAGCATCGCTCATGGCATTCTCCCTCACTGGATCCCGAGCATGGACCAGAGGTTCTCGATCTCGCGTCGGGTCGGAATCGAAATCGTCTTGATCTCCATGTCGATCTTGTCGGGAGCCTGTCGCAGCTCGTCGAAGACCGAGATCATGTCGCCGTAAGTCGCGTCGGGGTCGGTGCGCAGGATCACCGGCTTGTCCGGGTTCTGCTTGAG
The DNA here is from genome assembly GCA_035466375.1 of Chondromyces sp. Classification (GTDB taxonomy): domain Bacteria; phylum Acidobacteriota; class Thermoanaerobaculia; order Thermoanaerobaculales; family Sulfomarinibacteraceae; genus Sulfomarinibacter. The sequence goes on along the minus strand of DATIVB010000157.1, from coordinate 3,806 downwards.
CTTGTCCCCGATGTACGGCAGCATCGCTTCGAAGGACATTCCCTGACCGTCGACCTCGATCGCGCCGCCGCGCATGACGTGGACGTCGATCGAGTCCTCCTGCTTGATTTCAGGCGTCTGGGTGTCCTCGGGCAGGGCGAAGTCGAGCCCGCGGGTCGCCGAGAACGCCGAGGTGATCATGAAGTAGATGATCAGCAGGAACGAGATGTCGGCCATCGACCCGGTGAAGATCTCGGACGGGACTTCTTTTTTCTTTATCTTCATCGTCGTCCCTCCGCCATCAATTGACGGTCTTCTGTTCGGACAGGAGGTAGATGAACTTCACCTTCGACTGCTTGAGCGCATCGAGCACGGCGTCGACCCTCTCGTAGGGCACGGAGTCGTCGGCCTTGATGATGAACTCCTTGTCCGGGTTCTGGGCGACCTCGGTCGAAGCGAAGGTGACGATCTCCTCGTCGGTGCTGACCGGCAGCGACATCTCCTCGCCGGTCGAGACTCGGACCGTCAGCGGCGGGTTGGCATCGGGCGGCGAGATCGAGATCACGGCCGCCTTCTCCGGAACCTTCATCCGCACCCAGGTGTCGGGCAGGTCCATCTTCGTGCGGTCGACCTCGACCTTGTAGGTGAGGACGAAGAACACGATCAGCAGGAAGACGATGTCCGCCATCGACGCCGTGAAGATCTGCGCGCCGGTCTTGCGGTCCCTTCCGCGGATGAGTGCCATCGGCGGACTCCCTTCTAGGCCTGGCCCTCGCCCCCTTGGGCGTAGCGCTGGCTGTCCATCTCGACGAAGGTCTCGACGAGCATGTTGGAAGCGGTCTCGATGTCACGCACGAAGCGGGTGATCTTGGTGGTGTACCAGTTGAAGACCAACTGCGCCGGGATGGCGATGATGAGACCGGTGGCGGTCGTGATCAGCGCCTCGGAGATGCCGACGGCCACCGCGGCGGGGTTCGTCAGGCCCTGCTCGGCGAGGGTGGCGAAGGACTTGATCATGCCGGCGACCGTGCCGAGGAAGCCCAGCATCGGGGCCACGTTGGCGGTCGTGGCGAGCACGCCGAGGCGCTTTTCGAGCCGATCGAGCTCGTACAGGGCGGCGTTCTCGATAGTCTTCTCGATGTCTTCCCGGGAGTGGCCGTAGCGCAGCAGGCCGGCCTTCATGACCGAGGCCACGGGGCTCTTGTTCTGCTCGCAGACCTTGATCGCCTCTTTGACGTTGCGGTTGACCAGCAGCGCCTTGCGGATCTTGGTCAAGAACTCGTTGACATTGATCTTGGCCTTGGAAAAGACAATGAAACGCTCGATTGCTACGGTGGCGGCCAACACCGAGAAAAAGAGCAGCGGGTACATGAAGATCCCACCCTGGCGGAAATACTCTGCAACCTGTCCAGTCACGGCTCTGCCTCCTCTTGGTTCGAGTTCTCAGGCGGGGATGAGTTCCAGCCTCATCCGGAAATCCTTCGTGTATCGTCCGGTGGACCCGAGGATCCGACCCGAAAACACCATCGCGATACCCTGTCGTTGCGTCGCGCGCGCTTCATCCGAGAATGAAGGCAGGGCATCGTAGCACGGGCCCCCGGGGGCGTCAACGAGTTGCCCTGCAGGCTCCGGAGTGGATGTGCGTGAGGGCCACGGCCATCGCGTCGGCGGCATCCACAGGTGGTGTGCCCCGGAGGTTGAGGAGGCGGATCACCATGAAGACGATCTGCTGTTTTTCGGCCCGCCCGGTGCCGACGATGGCGGATTTGACCTCGGCCGGGCTGTACGACCGCACGGCGAGCCCGGCGGTGCCCAGGGCCGCGAGAATCACGCCGCGGCTCTCGGCAAGCGCCAGCCCCGACCGCGGGTTGAGACCGGAAAATGAGGACTCGACGGCTGCTGTGTCCGGCGCGAGCTCGGCCAGCAGCACGCGAAGACGCGCCAGAAGGTCGGCCAGGCGACCGGGCCGGTCCTCGCCGCGCGGCCTGATCACGCCGCTCGCCTCCAGGTGGTAGCGGTTGCCCACCGCGACCACCAGCGCCCACCCGGTTGCCCGCGAGCCGGGATCGACGCCGAGGACGCGAACGCCGCTGACCATGCCGAACGGTCAGCTCTCGTCCAGCAGCTCGTCGTCGATGTCGAAGTTCGCCCAGACGTTCTGCACGTCGTCGTGGTCGTCGAAGGCCTCCATGAGGCGGATCATCTGCTGCGCCTGCTTCCCCTCGAGCCGGGTGGTGGACGAGGGCTCCATTTCGAACTGCGCGGCCTCGACCGTGAGCCCTCCGGCCTCGAGCCGGTCCTTGACCAGGTGCAGCTCCTCGGGGCTGGTGAAGATCCGGAAGTAGTCCTCGTCGTCGAGGTCGAGATCCTCCGCACCGGCCTCCAGGGCCAGCTCCATGACGCGATCGTCATCCAGGTCGTGGGATCGCGGGATGAGGATCAGACCCTTGCGGGTGAACAACCAGGACACGCAGCCGTTCTCCCCCAGGTTGCCGCCGTGCTTGGAGAACAGGTGGCGGATCTCCGGCGTGGTGCGGTTGCGGTTGTCGGTGAGCAGCTCGAGCATCACCGCGACGCCGCCGGGGCCGTAGCCCTCGAAGCTGATCTCCTCGTAGTTGACCCCGGGAAGCTCGCCGGTGCCGCGCTGGATCGCGCGCTTGATGTTGTCGGCCGGCATGTTGGCGGCCTTGGCCGCGGCCACGGCCGCGCGCAGCCTGGGGTTCGAGTCGGGCTCGCCGCCGCCCTCGCGCGCCGAAACCGTGACCTCACGGATGATCTTGGTGAAGATCTTGCCGCGCTTGGCGTCGGCTCGGCCCTTCTTGTGCTTGATCGTGCTCCACTTGCTGTGGCCCGACATGGACCCTCCTCGTGTCCCGCCCCGCGCGGCTGCTGCGGATGCGGAGGTTGGGCATTATAACCCGGGGCCGGCGCCGGGGGATGCGGCGGCCTTCGGTTGACTTTGCAAACCCGTCACACATAATGAGGTTTGGACACTTCGACCACGGCAGGGGCTGCGAGGGCGGTTTGATGAGTGCGAACATCCTTGTCATCGAGTACGAACCGCGGTCCGTGGAGCACGTGCAGGCCGCGCTGGCGGACGCCGGCTACCGACTCGAGGTCGCCACCACAATCAATGACGCGGTCAACCGCTGCGCCCACTTCGAGCCCACCGTGGTGATCATCACCTCGCTGCTGCCCAATCTCAAGATCGAGGACGCGATCACCCAGCTGCGGGCGCGCGCCGGCCTGCGCGCCACCCCCTTCCTGATCCTGATGTCGGGCTATCGCGGCGACCATCCGCGCCAGGACGCGGTTCGCTTCGGGGCCCAGGACATTCTGCCCCGGCCTTTCGGCCGCGATGACCTGCGGGCCCGGGTCGAGGAGTTGGTGAGCGCCGCGCCCAACCCCGCGGCCACCCAGGCGATTCCGCAGGAGATGCTGGAGACCCTGCGCCGCAGTGCCGGACTCGACGGCGGAGGGGGTGCAGTGACCTCGGACGATCTCTTCGGCGACATCGTCTTCGACGTCGAGGGAGGCGAGTCCCCTGCGACGGCCGCGACCGACGACGTGCTGTCGTCGGCCGCCGGCGCGAAGACCTCCGGCGCAGCGCCGGAGGCGAAGCCGTCTTCGGTCGACGAGGCCCTCGCCGACATCCTCGCGAGTACCAGGAGTGCCCCGGCCCCGCGGCAGGACCGGGACGTCGCAGCGGACGTCGACAAGATGCTCTCGGAAACCCTGTCCGGCCTCGAGGTCCGCCACCGCAAGGCGCCGGCGTCGCAGCCGGCCGCGCCGCGTGCCGAGCCGCCGGCCGCGCCCCGCCCGAAGCC
>DATIVB010000156.1:0-2464 GCA_035466375.1 Chondromyces sp. | reverse complement strand
GAGTTCAAGAAACAGGCGCACGGCGCCGACTTCGAGCTCGGCGTGCTGTCCATCGGCATGACCCTCGAGACCAACGCCATTCAGTACTTCTCGGGAGCGGCCGAGAGAACCACCGAGGGCGAGGTGCGGGAGTTCTACGAGTTTCTCGCCGACTGGGAGAAAGAACACCTCGAGGCCCTGCAGAGGCTCTACAACGGCGTCCGCCAGGACTTCTGGGCCGAGGGTGGCTTCTCCCCCTTTTAAACCCGCTTGAACCCGCGCCCGTGTCTGCGCCCGAGTCCGCGTCCGAAAAGCCCGCCGCCGCGGGCAGGGCCCGCGCCGGCGGGCTCCAACCGAGGAGCAACGCCCTCGCCCCATTTCGTCCCACCGCCCCCCACCCACCCACCCTCGGAAATTCACGTCGGCCTCCGCCCGCCCGACCTCCCGCCGCGAATTTCCGAGGAGCAGGGTCTTGACCTTGCGCCGGTGTCACACCTGAAACCGCGTGTCACGAAAACACGAGAGATGTTCTTGGTGCCCTTGGTGTCTTGGTGGTTCACCGGGTGGGCGGTTGGAAATCCGAAATCAAAAATCGAACTGCATCAATCCTTGGGATCCGCGGTTCCCGAGGGGTGGGTGGGCGGCATTCCGAATTCCGAATTCCGAATTCCGAATTTCACGGCGCAGCCGTGCGGTTACAATGCCCCCGGAGGACCGTCATGAGCCTGAAGGACGACTTCGAAGCCGCCATCGCGAAGGCCAAGAGCTTGCCGGAGAAGCCCTCGAACGACGATCTGCTCGCCCTGTACAGCCTTTACAAGCAGGCCACCGAGGGCGACGTGCAGGGTGAGGCACCCTCGGGCTTCGACTTCCGCGGTGCGGCGAAGTACGCGGCCTGGGAGAAGCGGCGCGGGATGACGTCGGACCAGGCCATGCAGGCCTACGTCGATCTCGTGGGCCGGCTGGCCGCGGGCTGAGGGGCGGGCGATGTCCCGGCCCGTGACCGTCGATGGCCGCAGTCTCAGCATCGCCGACGTCGAGACGGTGGCCCGAGGCCGTGCCGCGGTGGTCCTCGACGCCGCGGCCCGCGAGCGCATGGCGGTCACCCGCCGGGTGGTCGAGGACATCCTCGCCTCCGGGGCGGTGGTGTACGGCATCAACACCGGCTTCGGCAAGCTCGCCGACGTCCGCATCTCGTCCGACCAGCTCGACCAGCTGCAGCTCAACCTGCTGCGCTCGCACGCCTGCGGAGTGGGGGAGCCGTTCGCCGACGAGGTGGTGCGCGCCATGCTGCTGCTGCGCGCCAACGTGCTCGCCACCGGCAACGCCGGGTGCCGGCCCGCGGTGGCCGAGAAGGTCCTCGAGCTCCTCGAGTCCGGCGTCCACCCGGTGGTGCCGAGCCTGGGCTCGGTCGGCGCCTCGGGGGACCTCGCGCCGCTCGCCCACCTCGCCCTGGTCCTGGTCGGCGAGGGCGAGGCGGAGTGCGGCGGCGAGCTCCTGCCGGGTGCGGAGGCGCTGGCCCGGGCCGGCATCGAGCCGCTACGGCTCGCGCCCAAGGAGGGGCTCGCACTGATCAACGGCACCCAGGCCTCGGCTGCGGTGGGAGCGCTGGCGGTGGCCGACGCCGACCGCCTGCTCGATGCGGCCGACGTCGTCTGCGCCCTGACCCTCGACGCGCTCGGCGGCACCGACGCCGCCTTCGACCCCGCGGTCCACGCCGCGCGGCCCCACCCCGGCCAGGGCGAGAGCGCGGCGCGCCTGCACCGCCTGCTCGAGGGCTCGGCCATCCGCGATTCGCACCGCGACTGCGGCCGGGTCCAGGACGCCTACTCGCTGCGCTGCTCGCCGCAGGTCCACGGGGCGGGACGCGACGCCCTCGAGCACACCCACCGCGTGCTGTCGATCGAGCTCAACTCGGCCACCGACAACCCCATGGTCTTCCCCGAGGGACGCGTGATCTCGGGCGGCAACTTCCACGGCGCGCCCATCGCCGCCGTCTTCGACTACCTGACCGCCACCCTCACCGACCTCGCCTCGATCTCCGAGCGGCGGCTGGCGCGCATGGTGGACACCGCGCTGTCGGGCCTGCCGCGCTTCCTGTCGCCCGAGGCCGGCATCAACTCGGGCTTCATGATGGTGCAGGTCTCGGCGGCGGCGCTGGTCTCCGAGTGCAAGACCCTCAGCCACCCGGCCGCGGTGGACTCGATCCCGACCTCCGCCGGCCAGGAGGACCACGTCTCCATGTCCACCTGGGGGGCGCGCAAGCTCGCGCGGGTCGTCGACCTGTCACGGCAGGTGCTCGGCATGGAATACCTGGCCGCCGTGCAGGCGCTCGAGTTCCAGCGCCCGCTGCAGACCTCGGCCCGCCTCGAGCAGGCTGCGGTTCGCCTGCGCGAGCGCGTGCCGCGGCTCGAGGCCGACCGCTTCATGGCCTCGGACATCGCCGCCGCATCGGAGCTCGTCCCCACTCTCGGCCCCCTCGCCG
>DATIVB010000155.1:0-5676 GCA_035466375.1 Chondromyces sp. | reverse complement strand
AACGTCGAGGTGCCCTCGAGCCAGTTCGAGAAGGCCCTCGACGGCCAGATCATGTTCGACGGCTCCTCGATCCAGGGCTTCACGCGGATCGAGGAGTCCGACATGCTGCTGGTGCCGGACCTCGCGACCTTCCAGGTCTTCCCCTGGGAGACTGACCACGGCAAGGTGGGCCGTCTGGTGTGCGACATCGCCAACCCCGACGGATCCGTGTTCGCCGGCTGCCCGCGCAGCGCGCTCAAGCGGGTCGTCGACCGGGCCGCCCGCATGGGCTTCAAGATGATGGCCGGGCCCGAGGCCGAGTTCTTCCTCTTCCAGCGCGACCACAACGGCGCGGCGCTGGCCGCGACCCACGACAGCGGCGGCTACTTCGACCTCAGCCCGCGCGACCTCGGCGAGGAGGCGCGGCGCGAGATCACCCTGGTGCTCGAGGCGATGGGGTTCGAGGTCGAGGCCGCCCACCACGAGGTCGCGCCGGGTCAGCACGAGATCGACTTCAAGTACGGCGATGCGGTCTCCACCGCCGACGCCATCGTCACCTTCCGCTTCGTGGTCAAGAAGGTGGCCCTCATGTACGGGCTCCACGCCACCTTCATGCCGAAGCCGTTGGCCGGCGTCAACGGCTCCGGCATGCACGTCCACCAGTCCTTGTTCTCGCCCCGCGGCAAGAACGCCTTCTACGACGCCAAGGGCGAGTGGGAGCTGTCGAAGACCGCCCGCGCCTACATCGGCGGCCTGCTCGAGCACGCCCGCGCCTTCGTCGCCATCACCAACCCGCTGGTCAACTCGTACAAGCGGTTGGTGCCGGGCTACGAGGCGCCGGTCAACGTCGCCTGGTCGGAGAAGAACCGCTCGCCGATGATCCGCGTGCCGGCGCGGCGCGGCATCGGCACCCGCTGCGAGGTCCGCGTGCCCGATCCCTCCTGCAACCCCTACCTCGCCTTCGCGGCGATGCTCGCCTCGGGGCTCGACGGCATCGACCGCGGGCTCGACTGCGGCGAGCCGGTCAACCGAAACATCTTCGACATGAGCCAGCGCGAGAAGAAGCGGCTCCGCATCGTCCAGCTTCCCGCCAGCCTCGACGAGGCGCTCAACCACCTCGAGAAGGACGGGCTGCTGCGGGAGGCCCTCGGCGACCACATCTTCGACCACTTCCTGTTCAACAAGCGCACCGAGTGGGCCGAGTACATCAAAGAGATCCACGACTGGGAGCTCGAGCGCTACCTCGACCGCTACTGAGCGGACGTGCCGGGAGCGGTTTCGAGCCGCACGCCGGATCGGGCTGCAGCCCGCCCGTAACCGGGTTAAGCTGAGGCCGTGAACAGGCTGCTCGTCATCAGCGACGACGCCGCACAGGTCCGTGCCGTCGAGTCGCTGCTCCTCGACCACGACCTGCGGGTCGTGGGCGCGTCGTCCCTGGAGCACGGCCTCGGCGTGGTTCAGACGCAGGCGCCCGACCTGGTCATCGTGGTGACGCCGCTCGGCGGTCGGACGGCCGTCGAGGCGCTGGGCGCCATCTTCGACCTCGAGCCGAAGATGCCCGCCATCGTCCTGACCTCGGCCGGCAGCACCGACGAGGCGATCGGAGCGACCAAGGCCGGCGCCTTCGACTACTTTCTCGGCCCCCACGACGAGCACGAGCTGCTGCGCTCCATCTCGCAGGGCCTCGAGGCCGGCCGCCTCATGCGCTCGCCGGTGGCCCTCGACCAGGAGGGCGGGGCGCCGGCCGGCGACGCGCTGATCGGTCGATCGAAGGCCATGCAGGAGGTCTACAAGGCGATCGGACGGGTCGCGCCGACCGAGTCGACCGTCCTCATCCGCGGCGAGAGCGGCACCGGCAAGGAGCTCGTGGCGCGCGCCATCTACCAGCACTCGAAGCGGCAGGGCCGCCCGTTCGTGGTGGTCAACAGCGTCGCGATTCCGGAAACCCTGCTCGAGAGCGAGATCTTCGGTCACGAGAAGGGGTCGTTCACCGGCGCGGTCGGCTCGCGGATCGGCAAGGTCAAGCAGGCGGACGGCGGAACCCTCTTCCTCGACGAGATCGGCGACATCCAGCTTTCGATTCAGGCCAAGCTGCTGCGGCTGCTCGAGGAGCGCAGCATCGAACCGATCGGGGGCCGCCGCCCGATTCCGGTCGACGTCCGCATCATCGCCGCCACCAATCGCGACCTCGAGGCGGCGATCGACGAGGGCCGTTTTCGAAAGGACCTCTTCTATCGCCTCAACGTCGTCCCCATCCACCTGCCGGCGCTCCGCGAGCGTCCCGACGACGTGCCGCTGCTGTGCGAGTACCTGCTGCTCCGCTTCACCACCGAGCTCGGTATCCGCAACCTCGGCATCACCAACGAGGCGCTGCAGCTTCTCGCCGCCTACGACTGGCCGGGCAACGTGCGCGAGCTGGCCAACGTCATCGAGCAGAGCCTGATCTTCAGCCGCGGACGTCCGGTCGACGCGGACCACATCGCGAGCCTCGTGCCGTCGCCGAAGGATGCCGCCGAAACCGGCCTTACCACCGCCAACGAGACCCTGCGGCAGTGGGTTCACGAGTCGGTCGCGTTCGGCAGGCGCGACCTTCTCGGAACGGTCGTCGACCACGTGACCGAGCGGGTGATCCGCGAGGTGCTCGAGATCACGGGAGGCAACAAGGTCCGGGCGGCCCGCATCCTCGGCATCTCCCGCCCGACCCTGCAGGCCCGGTTGAAGAAGTTCAATCTCGAGTAGGCGGTCGCCTTCCGATCCCGCCCGGGTCTCCACCTCGACATTGTGGAATTATTCACGAGGGGTTAGTCTGGGGAGCAGTTCGCGCCGGCGGGTCTCAAGGCGCACCGGCAACGGGAGGCGTCATGCCGATCATCTCGATCTCCCAGGGCAGCCACAGCGGCTCTCAGGAGCTCGCCGAGGCCCTGCACAAGCGGCTCGGGTACAAGGTCGTACACCTGCAGGACGCGCTCGAGGCCGCCAAGCGCTACGGCATCTCCGAGGAAGACATGTACCGCGGCCTCGACATGCCGGCCAACTTCTTCGAGCGCTTCTCGCGCCGCAAGGAGCGCTACATCCTGGCGATGCAGGCCACTCTCGGCGGGCTCTTCCGTGACGGCGACGGCATCTACTGCGGCCTCGCCGGCCAGTTCATCTTCCACGGCCTGTGCGGGGTCTTCAAGGTGCGGCTGGTGGCGCCGATGGAATACCGCACCAAGGCCGTCATCGCCAAGCGCCATCTCTCGCACCAGGAGGCGGTCCGCTTCATCCGCGACGCCGACGAACGGCGGGCCAAGTGGGGCCGGCAGATGTTCGACGCCGACCTCAACGACCCCGACCTCTACGACCTGGTGGTCAACCTCGAGCACATGAGCATCGAGACCGCCGCCGACACCATCACCGGCATCATCAAGCGCCGCGAGTTCCCCGAGGACTGCAGGCGCGAGTTCCAGGACTTCGCCCTCCAGAAGCGGGTCCGGGCCGCCCTCCGCTTCAACTCGCCCTTCAACTCCGACGGCATCGAGATCGGCGCCCGGGACGGCGTGGTGGCGTTGTCGGGTGGGCGGTCCTTCGAGGAGTCCCAGACCGCCGTCGTCGACTTCGTGAGCCGCATCCGGGGCGTTCAGAAGGTGGTGACGAGCTCCGGGGAGCTGGCGTCGGTCGATGCCACGCTCGATCTCGATGTCGGTCTCTCGACCCGCGACACGACCGCCCGCGACGTCATGCTGCCGCCGGACAGCTATCCCCACTGCCGCCTGTCGTGCACCATCCGCGAGGCCGTCGTCGCCCTCAGTGCGTCGGCGGTCAAGCTCGACGACGGGCACATCATGCTGCCGCGCTACCTCCTCGTCCTCGACGACGACGGCAACGAGCTGCGCGGCATCGTCAGCCGCCGCGAGCTCCTCAAGGGCCTGGTCCCGCACCTCCAGGAGGACAGGAGAACCGCGGAGCAGATCCGCAAGCTGGTGCCGTTCGGCGGCCAGACGCCGTCCGACCTCATGATCCGCTGGACGTCGCTGTTCTCGGCCGCGGCGCTCGAGGCGTCGAAGGGCAGCATCGCCGCGATCACGGTGCCGATCCGGGGCACGGTGCAGGTGGGCGACACCCTGTCGACGGTGATCTCGACCATGCTCCACCACGGGGTCGACCTGGTGCCGGTGCTCGAAGGCCAGCGGGTCGCCGGGGTGGTGCTGATGACCAACATATTCGACATCGTCGCCCAGTTCATCATGGAGCACGGAGGCGCCGCTCGGGGAGAACCACGCTGATGTCGGAGATCAAGAGCGCCGCCAAGCCACGCCGGAGCCTGGTCTTCCGCCGTTCGAAGCGACTCGAGATCGACTGGCGGCGGGTGTTCTTCCTCCTCCTCGGCGTCGTCCTGTTCTTCGCCGCCTACCTGTCGCCGCCGTGGCCGGCTGCCATCGACCCGATGGGCGAGGCCTTCGAGCTCACCGGTCAGGGCAAGGCGGCGCTCGGCCTCTTCCTGCTGGCGGCGGTGTGGTGGGTCTTCGAGGTGGTGCCGATCGGCGTCACCTCGATCACCATCGGCGTGGTCCAGGCCCTGTTCCTGATCCGGCCCGACCTCATGGTCGCCGGCGACGGCGCGCCGATCGGCGGCGCGGAGCTGGCCTTCAAGGAGTTCATGCACCCCTCGGTGTGGTTCATCTTCGGCTCGATCGTCATCGGCATGGTCTTCACCAAGACCGGGCTGACCAAGCGCCTGGCCTACAAGATGCTGGTGCTGGTGGGCGAGAAGACGAGCCGCATCTATCTCGGTTGCTTCATCATGACCGCCGCCCTCACCCACGTCATGGCCCACACCGCGGTCGCCGCGACGGTGTTCCCGCTGCTGGTCGCCATCTACCGCCTCTACGACGAGGGGAACGAGCCGACCCGCTTCGGCAAGGGGCTGTTCATGGGCATGGCCTACGTCGCGGGGGCGGGCAGCATCGTCACCCTGCTCGGCGCCGCCCGCGGCGCGGTGGCCATCGGCTTCTACAAGGAAATCACCGGGATGGAGATCACCTTCTTCGGTCTCACCTGGTACATGTTCCCGGTCGGCTGGGTCATGGTGTTCTTGCTGTGGGCCTTCTTCATGGTCTTCTACCGGCCGGAGCGCGCCACCATCCCCGGCCTGCGCCAACGCGCCCGCGACCTCTACACCCACCTCGGGCCGATCTCCGCCAAGGAGCTGCAGGCCGCCGTCATCGTCGTCACCGCGGTCAGCGTGATGAGCCTGCGCTCCTTCATCCCCGCCCTCAAAGCCGTCGACAAGAGCGCCGTCATCCTGCTCGCCACGGTGCTGTTCTTCGTCCTCAAGATCCTCGACATCAGCGATCTCGAGGACATCCCGTGGAACATCGTGCTCCTCTTCGGCGGCGCCATGAGCCTCGGCTACTGCCTGGTCCTCACCGGCGCCGCCGACTGGCTGGCCATCAACACGGTGTCGGGGCTGCAGACCGCACCGGCGCTGGTCTTCATCCTCGGCATGATCTTCTTCGTGCTCATCATGACGAATCTGATCATGAACGTGGCGGCGATCGCCATCTGCCTGCCGGTGGCGCTCAAGGTCGCCCCCTACCTGGGCGTCGGCAACGACGTGATCCTGTTCGGCGCCCTGGCGGCGGCCGGCATGCCGTTCCTGCTCCTGGTCGGCGCCGCGCCCAACGCGATCGCGTACGAGAGCAAGCAGTTCAGCTC
>DATIVB010000154.1:0-10116 GCA_035466375.1 Chondromyces sp. | reverse complement strand
GCCACGATCAGGGCGAAGTAGGACATCATCGGCGAGATGATGTTGCTCGTCGAGTCGCCGATGCGGTAGGCGACCTGGACGAGCTCGGGCGAGGTGCCGAGCAGCATGAACATGGGGATGAAGACCGGCGCCATGATGGCCCACTTGGCCGAGGCCGATCCCATCACCAGGTTGACCAGAGCCGACAGCAGGACGAAGGCCATCATCATGGGAATGACGCCGAGGTCCAGGGCCCCGAGCACCTCGGCGCCTTTGACGGCGGTGATCAGACCGATGTTGGTCCACCCGAAGTAGGCGACGAACTGCGCGGCGAAGAAGACCAGCACCGTGTACACGCCGAGGGTCTCGATGGCGCGGCCCATCCCCTTGACGACGTCGCCGTCGGAGCTGACGGTGCGGGCGCCGACGCCGTAGGCGATGCCGAGCACCACCGCGCCGAGGAAGATCAGGGCGACGATGCCGTTGAGGAACGGCGAGTGCAGCAGTCCGCCGGTCGCAGCGTCGCGGAGGAAGCCGTTCGCGGGGACGGTCCCCGCGAGCAGGACGGCGGCGAGCGCGAGCGCAGCCGCCAGGGCGAAGCGCAGCCCGCGCCGCTCATCGGCGCTGAGGCTGCTCATCTCGCCGGGCTGCTCGGGCCCGGCGTAGGCTCCGAGCCGGGGCTCGACCAGCTTCTCGGTGACCAGCGTGCCGGCGACCGTGATCAGCGCCGTCGAGACGAACATGAAGTAGTAGTTGCAGGCCGGGTTGACGACGTAGGCGGGATCGACGATCCGCGCCGCCTCCTGCGACAGCCCCGCCAGCAGCGGGTCGATCGTCCCCAGCAGCAGGTTGGCGCTGTACCCGCCCGAGACCCCGGCGAAGGCGGCGGCCACGCCGGCCAGGGGGTGCCGGCGCACCGCGAGGAACAGGGTCCCGGCCAGCGGCACCAGGAGCACGTAGCCGACCTCGGAGGCCGTGTTGGACAGCACGCCCGCGAAGACCACCACGAAGGTCAGGAGCCGCTTCGGCGCCGACAGCACGAGCAGCCGCAGGACGGCGCCGATGAGGCCCGACGACTCCGCGATGCCGATGCCGAGCATGGCCACGAACACGGTGCCCAGTGGCGCAAAGCTCGTGAAGTTGACGACCATCTCCTCGAGGATCCGGTGCAGGCCGGCCACCGACAGCAGGCTGACCACCTCGATCGTCTCGCCCGTCCCGGGATGAACGGCCGAAATTCCGAAGCGGGACGCCACACCCGAGACGACGATCACGCCGAGCGCCATCAGAAGAAACAGCGTAGCGGGGTGCGGCAGCGCATTGCCGGCGCGCTCGACCACCGCCAGAGAGCGCGGGAGGAGGCCGGCGACCCAGCGGCGCCAGCGGACGGATGAAGGTGAGTCAGCCATACGCCCTCCAACCCGCCCGTACGCGGGCGGGATTCCCGTTGCCACCCGGTTTCAAGGCGCAGCGGCTGCCGGAGTCCACGCGACCCAGTCCACCTCGGCCGAGCGGGGGCGGACGCCGGGTGCTTCGCGGACGCGGGCGAGCTGCAGCACCAGCAGGCCGCGGCCGTCCCGCCACAGCTCCGCCGGGACGTCGGCGCTCACGACCTCCAGGTCTCGGCTCAGCTCCCGCTCGGCGAGAGCCTGCCCGTTGAACAGGACGCGGACCCACTGGCCGTTTTCGATCTCCGGGTGCGAGCGCAGTCGGACGGCGAGACGGCCGGGCGCCGGCTCGGCGAGGCGCAGCTCGAGGCTCGCCTCGGGCCCCACGATCCACGCCAGGGTGGTACCGTCCGCGCGGGGCTTGGGTGGGTCCCAGCCCGAGTGCAGGTGATGCGAGTCGCGGGCCGCGAACTCGACGCGTGTCAGGCTTTCCTCCGGTGTCCGTGGAGCCCACCCCACGAGCCGGGCCAGACAACCCGGCGGCGGTGCTTCGAGCTCGGCGGGGACCGGTTCCGCCACAGGGTCGGGCCAGGACCGCGCTCCGCTTTCCGCCGGGTCCCTGGCCCCGGCGGGTGGCCCGTCAGGGGTGCGGCGCAGCCGGTGGATCTCGGCGGTGCGGTGAATGACCGCGAGCCGGGCGTGGATGTCGGCGTGCCTGGTGTATTTGCGGTCGAGCGGCCGGCCGGCGACGACCAGCAGCGACGGCGACGCGTCGAGCCTGTCGTGCAGTCGTTGCGCCTGCAGATTGACCGTCGCGACCTGCTCGCCGAGGTAGTACTCGAGACAGATGCGATCGAAATGTTCGAGGGCGACCAACTGCTCGTCGGGCCGCTGCAGCAGCCGCACGGCGGCAGCCGCCCGGTCCCATTGGGGACGCCCGTTGCGGAGGTAGGCGTCCGCATGAACGAGGAGCATCGCCGCGACACCCGCGCCGGCCGCCCACTGCAGGGGTCTGAAGCGCAGCAGGCGCAGCACGCGCACGAACCCGAGAGCGATCAGCACGGCCAGGAACGGCCACAACGCCGTGTCGTAGCGGCTCGTGGTCCAGTGGCGGATGGCCACCAGCACGATCTCCCAGGCGAGCAGGGTCGCCATGGCCGGCAGCAGGACCGCGCGGCCGATCCTGTTGCCGACGGCGACCGCAATGCCGACGGCGAAGAGGACCGCGAGGACGAACCCGAACCACGTGATGCGCTCGGAGTGGCCCTGGGCGATGGTGAGCCCCTGCCAGTGCATGCCGAGAAACTCGAGGTCCCACTCGGAGGTCCGGGGTCGCGCCAGGCGGGTGCTCAGCGTCGGCCAGATGCGCCACACCCAGGGTGCGAAGGCGAGCACGCCGAGGACGACTCCGGTGGCGAAGTGCCGCCACACCCGCCGGCGCGCCGATCTGTCGGCGAGCCTTGCCCTGGTCGTCGTCGCCACCATCAAGCCGGTCACAGGCACCAGGACGAGCACGTAGGTGAGGTTCGTGTAACAGCCCGCCGCCACGGTGAGCGCCAGCGCCGCGGTGGACCACCAGTTGGGCCGCGCCCGGACCCGGTCGGCCGCAAGCAGGGTCAGCGTGCACATCAGCAGCAGGTAGGGGTAGGCGCGCAGCTCCTGGGAGTAGCGGATGTGAAAGGTGGAGAGGGCGCAGAACGCCGCCGCCGCGAGCGCCGTGCCGCGGTCGAAGTGGCGGCTCGTCCACACGGCGAGGAGGCCGATGGACGCCATCCCGGCGGCGACGGGAAACAGCCTGATCCAGGGCTCGTTCAGACCCATCCTGAGGGCGAGGTTGGCGATGACGGCGTACATGGGGACGTTCTCGGCATCCGCCGCACACGCCGCGAGGGTGTCGCCGAGGGGCAGGGAGGCCACCGTCATGGTGAAGACCTCGTCGAGCCACAGCGAGAAGGTGCCCAGATTGCAGACCCGCAGGAAGATGGCGATGCCGCCGATGGCGAGTACCGCAGCGCAGGGCTGGACGTGACGGCCGGCTATCGGCTGCCTCCGAGCTGGCGGATCTTCAGCGCGAGCCCGACCAGCACGAGCCCGATGAACACCAGCGACACCGCCAGGCCCATGCGTCGGAAGGCGAGCTGGTCGAGTGCCCGCTGGCCCTCGTTCAGTGCCGCCTCGGCGTGCTCCAGCCCCTCGGCGTGCTTGACGAGGAACGCCGAGCCCTCGCTGACGTCGAAGGCGTGGACCAGCACCTCGAGCTCGATCTGGGCGTCCACCGCGCGGTCGATGCTGTCCAGCGCCGGGCCGACCTGGACGCCGCCTCGCTGGGCGTTGAGCACGATCCTCTCGGCGCGGGCGGTGAGGGCGGTCAGCTCCCGCATGCGGCGTACCAGCTCGGCACCGGCCGCGCCGCCCACTGACGCCTCCGGACCCTGCGAGTGGCAGTCGCCGCAGCGTACCACCCGCTCGGTGACGGGCTCTCCGGTGACGGGGTCGGGGTAGGTGTAGGTCGTCGTCCCGATCCGGAACTTGGTGAACAGACGTTCGAACTCCGGACGCAGCACCCGGTCCGTCTCGTCGGAGGCGCCGGGCCGGGTGTGGTGCTCCAGCTGCTGGGCGCGCTCCACCAGGGCGTTGAACAGCGCTTCGCCCTCGAGGTCGGCGAGCTCGCGCGTGAGCTCGCCGAGCACCTTACGATAGTTCGCGGCGCGCCCCTCGGGCTCGGGGACCGCCTCGGCCAGGGGGCCGATGGGCTCGTGGCAGAAGGCGCAGGGAGTGCTCGGCAGCGGCTCGAGCAGGACGACGGTGGGGCGGACGACGGCGTGGTTGCCGTGGCAGGTGACGCACTCCGAGAACGCGGCGACCTCGGTGACGCCGGACGCCGGCGGCTCGTGGCAGGCGGCGCAGCGCGCCTCGCCCGCATCCGCGAGGTACTCGTTGTGTCTGAGGAAGCCGTCGTGCTTCGGGCTGTCGCGGAACAGCTCGGCTTCGCGCCCGTGGCACTGGCCGCACACGAACGCGATCGACTCCAGCCCCGGCGGGGTCGCACCGTGGTTGCCGTGGCAGTCGTTGCAGGTCGGAGCGGACAGGTCCTCGCGCTCGAACATAGAGGCCGCGTGCACGCTTCGCCGCCAGCGCACTTGCTGGTTCACGGGCAGGGGACGACCGTCCGGCAGGGTGTACCCCGCCATCCGCTCCGGGTCGGAGTGGCAGCCGCCGCAGGTCTCGGCCACCCGCGTGGGGTAGACCGGCGAGCGGGTGTTGTCGGCGCGGAGGATGCCGTGGGTGCCGTGGCAGTCGACGCAGGTGGCGACGTTGGAGTCGCCCTCGCGCAGGGCCCGTCCGTGGTGGCTCGTCCAGTACTCCCGCTCCTGGTCGACCCGGGCCCCCGGGTCGTAGCGTTTCATGAACTCGGGGTCGGAGTGGCAGCGCCCGCAGAGCCCGGGGATCGCGGTTCTCGGGGGCACGCCGAGGTAGGGTGCGGGAGCGAACCCCGGGTCCATGGCGGCCTCGGCGTCGTCGCCGAGGCTCGGGTCCGGGTTTCCTCCGTGGCAGTCGTGGCAGCCGAGCTCCACGGAAACGTGGACGCCCTGCCGCCACTGCTCGACGATTTGTACCATTTCCTCACCGAAGAGCTCGGCGTCGCCGTGGCAGGCGACGCAGGAGCTCGGTTCGGCGGCCTGCGCCGGTGCGGAGGCGGCGGCCGCCAGGAACACGAGAGCCAGGCAGCTCGAAACTCTGGGGGTATTCATCGTCCGTGCCTCGTGAATGCCGCCATGACGGCTGTCAGGACCAGGGCCGCGGCGGCCGCCAGGACGGGAACCGGGGAGTGGTAACCCCACGACGTCATACCGATGATGAAGATCAGCGCCAGCACTCCGGCGATGGTGAAGCCGGGGCTCCTGCCGGTGCCCACGACCTTGCGGTCGAGGAAGGGAACCGCGAGCAGGGCCAGTCCGGCGAGCCCGAACAGCAGGATGGGCACGGCCTCGTACTCGATGCCGAGGAACTCGCCGCCGGGGACGAGCTTGAGCGTCTGGAACATGAACATGAAGTACCACTCGGGCTTGATGTCCGAGTAGGCGGGCACGAAGGGGTCCGCCTTCTCCCCGAGCTCCCACGGAAACAGGGCCGCCAGCGCGGCGAGCACCCCGAGAGCGAGGATCCAGCCGAACATGTCGCGGAGCACGAAGTGGGGCACGAAGCGCATCGGCCGCCGGCGTCGGCTCTCCTCCTCCAGCGCCGGCGGCACGCTCATCCCCTGCAGCTGGACGAGCAGCAGATGGATCCCGAGCAGCAGTGCGGTCAGAGCGGGCAGGATGGCGACGTGCCAACCGTAGAACCGCGACAGGGTCGCGCCGGTGACGCGGTCGCCGCCGCGCAGGAACCTCACGGTCCACTCGCCGATGAGCGGCACCGCGCCGGCGATGTCCGTGCCCACCTTGGTGGCGAAGAATGCCAGCTGGTTCCACGGCAGCAGGTAGCCCGAGAACCCGAAGCCGAGAATCAGGAAGAGCAGCAGACAGCCGGTGATCCAGGTCAGCTCGCGGGGCGGCCGGTAGGCCTTGCTGAAGTACACCGTCGCCAGGTGCACGAAGGCGAAGAACACCATCAGGTTGGCGGACCAGGAGTGGATGGAACGGATCAGCCAGCCGAAGGGCACGGTGGTCATGATGAACTCCACCGACTCGAAGGCGTGGTCCGCCGAGGGCCGGTAGTAAAGCATCAGCAGGATCCCCGTGACCACCTGGATGGCGAAGAAGAACAGCGTCATGCCGCCGAAGTAGTAGATCACCGACGCCCGGTGAACCGGCACCTTCTTGTCGGTGAGCGCCTGTCGCGCCGTGGAGACGTGCAGCCTGTCGTCGAGCCACCGGTACGCGGAGTCGATCGCGCGTCGCATGGCTCAGGTCCTCGAGACGACGACGGTGGCCGCGCCGTCGCCCTGCGTCACGAGGTGGACCTTGAAAGAGGCCAGCGGCCTGGGCGGCGGGCCGCCGACATTGATGCCGTTGAGGTCGTACTCGCCGTTGTGGCAGTTGCACCAGATCCTGCCGTGCTCCCGCTGGTACTCGACGATGCAGTCGAGGTGGGTGCAGGTGGCGGAAAACGCGCGGAAGTCGGACTCGTCGGTGCGGATCACGATCACGGGGTCGGCGCCGAAGCGGATGATCTTGTAACCCTTCTCCAGAAACTCGGGCTCGTTGGTCCGCCCGGCCTCCACCTGGTCGGTGGCGGCTTCGGCCACGTCGGGCGGGCTGACGAAGCGCACCACCGGGTACACGACGGCGGCGACCAGACCGCCCACCGCAGTGCCGAGAAACCAGTTCACCACGCGGCGCCGTCCGGAATCGACGGCGCCTTCGGAGATCTGTTGCGCGTCTTCCATAACCGTCCCCCACCTCTCGTGAGCGGGCCACATTTTTCCCCATGGCGGGCTGTTGCAGAACATTCTGGCACAGCCGGAGGCTGCGCGCGACCTCGAGCGGGGGGTGGGGCGAGCCCGGAATGACTGCAGCTTCCGGAACGCTACAGAATACACCGGAGGTGGAACATGACGCACACCAGCCGATTCGACGCACGGACGACGCTTCAAACCCCGAACGGCACGGTCGGTTGCTACGACCTGGCGGCGGTGGAGCGGGCGGGAGTGGGAGATGTGTCGCGCCTGCCGATCTCCATCAAGGTCCTCCTGGAGTCGGCGCTGCGCAACGTGGACGGCCGGCTGATCACCGACGAGGACGTGGTCCGGATCGCCACCTGGGACCCCGCCGACCCTGAGCCGGCGGAGATCCCGTTCATTCCGGGCAGGGTGGTGCTGCAGGACTTCACCGGGGTGCCGGCCGTGGTGGACCTGGCGGCGCTGCGCGCCGCCGCCACGCGGCTCGGCGGTGACCCGCACGCGATCAACCCTCTGGTGCCGTGCGACCTGGTCATCGACCACTCGGTGCAGGTGGACTACTTCGGGCGCCCCGACGCGCTGCGGCTCAATGCCGCGAGGGAGTTCGAGCGCAACCGCGAGCGCTACGAGTTCCTGAAGTGGGGACAGACGGCGTTCGAGAACTTCTCGGTGGTGCCGCCCGCCACCGGCATCGTCCACCAGGTCAACCTGGAGTACCTGGCGAAGGTGGTGATGGAGCGCGACGGCGTCGCTTTTCCGGACTCCCTGGTGGGCACCGACAGCCACACGACGATGATCAACGGCCTCGGCGTGGTGGGTTGGGGCGTGGGCGGGATTGAGGCCGAGGCGGTGATGCTCGGCCAGCCCATCTTCATGGTGTCGCCGCGGGTGGTGGGCTTCGAGCTCACGGGCAAGCTGCCCGAAGGCGCCACCGCCACCGATCTGGTGCTGACGGTGACCCAGATCCTGCGGCGTGAGGGGGTGGTGGGCCAGTTCGTGGAGTTCTTCGGCGAGGGGCTGGACAGCCTCAGCCTGCCGGACCGCGCCACCATCGCCAACATGTCGCCCGAGTACGGCGCCACCATGGGCTTTTTCCCGG
This sequence comes from Chondromyces sp., assembly GCA_035466375.1. Taxonomy (GTDB): domain Bacteria; phylum Acidobacteriota; class Thermoanaerobaculia; order Thermoanaerobaculales; family Sulfomarinibacteraceae; genus Sulfomarinibacter. The sequence goes on along the minus strand of DATIVB010000154.1, from coordinate 2,249 downwards.
TGGACAACCTGACGCTCGACTATCTACGGCTCACCGGGCGCGGCGACGCCACCATCGACCTGGTGGAGCGGTACTGCAAGCAGCAGGGTCTGTGGCGTCAGCGCAGCGCGACGCCCGACTTCACGCGCCGCATCGTCTTCGACCTGGCCACGGTGGAGCCGTCCCTCGCCGGCCCCAAGCGGCCGCAGGATCGGATCTCGCTGACGGCCATGAAGAGCCAGTGGAGGCAAGACCTGTCTCTGACGTTCCACAAGGAGAGCCCGAGCGGCGGCTCGACGATCGAGAGCCTGGTGTCCGAGGGCGGGCCGGCCGGCGAGCCTGCCGCCGCCACGGCGGCCGTCGATCCCGGCTTCGACGGCCTCGAGATCGAGTTCGACGGCACTCCCGCGCTCCTCAAGCACGGGGCAGTGGTGATCGCCGCCATCACCAGCTGCACCAACACCTCGAACCCGGCGGTGATGCTCGGCGCCGGGCTGGTGGCGAAGAAGGCCGTCGAGCGCGGGCTGCGGGTGCCGCCGTGGGTCAAGACCTCGCTCGCCCCCGGCAGCCGGGTGGTGACCGACTACCTGGCGCAGGCCGGGCTCACCGACGACCTCGAGGCGCTGGGGTTCCACCTCGTGGGCTACGGCTGCACCACCTGCATCGGCAACTCGGGGCCGCTGCCGAAGGCAGTGAGCGACGCGGTGCGCGAGCACGACCTGGTGGTCGTCGGCGTGCTCTCGGGCAATCGCAACTTCGAGGGCCGGATCAACCCCGACGTGCGTGCCAATTACCTCGCCAGCCCACCGCTGGTGGTGGCCTACGCCCTGGCGGGGACCGTTGACGTCGACCTGAGGTCGGAGCCGTTGGGCACCGGCGACGACGGCCGCCCCGTGCACCTGGCCGACATCTGGCCGAGCTCGGAGGAGATCCGCGACCTGATGGCGTCGTCGGTGAGCGCCGGGCAGTTCCGCGACAGATACGCCGACGTCTTTTCAGGCGCCGAGGAGTGGCAAGAGGTCGAGGTGACCGGCGACGAGACCTACGATTGGGTGGAGTCCTCCACCTACATCCGCCACCCGCCCTTCTTCGCCACCATGGAGCTCGAGGTGCCGAAGCCGCCTTCGATCCGCGACGCGCGGGTCCTCGCCCTGCTCGGCGACTCGGTGACAACAGACCACATCTCACCCGCAGGCGCCATCCCCCTCGACTCGCCGGCCGCCCGCTACCTCGAGGAGCACGGCGTCGAGCGCAAGGACTTCAACAGCTTCGGCTCGCGCCGCGGCAACCACGAGGTCATGGTGCGCGGCACCTTCGGCAACATCAGGCTGCGCAACCACCTGGTGCCGGGGACCGAAGGCGGCTGCACGAAGCACCTGCCGTCGGGCGAGGAGATGTCGATCTACGACGCGGCGATGCGCTACGCCGCCGACGGCGTGCCGCTGGTGGTGCTGGCGGGCACCGAGTACGGCACCGGCTCGTCGCGCGACTGGGCCGCCAAGGGGACCTACCTGCTGGGCGTGCGCGCGGTGATCGCCGCCAGCTTCGAGCGCATTCACCGCTCCAACCTGGTGGGCATGGGCGTGCTGCCGCTGCAGTTCGGGGACGGCGACAACGCCTCCTCGCTCGGCCTCGACGGCACCGAGACCTACGACATCGATCTGCCGGACGAGATCCGGCCCGGCCAGGAGTTGGAGGTCACGGCGACGGCCGGCGACGGCGGCCGCACGAGCTTTTCGGTCCGTTGCCGTTTGGACACCCAGGTGGAGGTGGAGTACTGGCGCAACGGCGGCATCCTGCACACCGTCCTGCGCAAGCTGGTTCGGGGGCAGTGATTTCGGGGTTGTGAGCCACCCCGATTGGCGCTCACTCAGGCGTGTTGGCGGACGATCGCCGCGTGCGGCCAGGCTCAGCTGGTGCCCTATGTTCGTCCCGAGCCCGAGCCCGTTACCGTTGCCGTTACCGATACGGTGCATCTCCTGAGAGGGAGCGTGTCATGTTCTTCGACTTCGAGCCGACATCGTTGGCAAGGTCGATCTCAGAGAAGAACCCGAATTTTCGGTAACGGTAAAGGCAACGGGCTCGGGCTCGGGCTTGATCAGCCTGCTTTCGGGTATTGTCAGCGCCGATGGCGCTACCCCTCGCCGCCGGCGATGGCGCGCGCGGCGAGGCGGCCGTTGAGCACGCAGGAGCCGAGGAAGGTGCCCTCGAGGGAGCCCTTGCCGTGGATGCCGCCGCCGCCGAAGCCGGCGGTCTCGCCGACCGCGTAG
>DATIVB010000153.1:0-3604 GCA_035466375.1 Chondromyces sp. | reverse complement strand
GGCCACCGTCACCCCGGCCACCAGGTCCGGCGACAGGTCCTGGCGCCGGTAGCCCGTGAAGATGTCGATCGGCCGGCGCATGTAGTCGAGGATCCCGTGTGCCGGCTCCGGCATCGGGTCGATCGCGACTTCGGGCTCTATTGTCTGTGATGTCATCTCAATTAACTGAAGTAGAATATAGCGAAATCCAAACCCCTGTCAACAACCGCAGCACGCGTTGAGCTCCGAGGACGCGCGCTGCGCGGAGGCGTCGTCCACACCCCAGATGGCGAGTGCCATCGCGGGTGCCGCAGCGGTCACCGCTGGTGGGTGCGGGTGCCGGAGCGGCCGCTCGGGGACGAGCCGGGGTGTCTGTCGAATCGGGGAATGTGCCCGGGTCGGCAGCCCGTTACACAAGGCGCACTGGCGCCGTTCGAGAGGGGCCGTCACTGGTGTCCGTTCGTGTTCCTCGCGTTCAAAGACGCGATCCGCCGGTTTTCAGGGCGGCGGCACGACCGGCGGTCCGTCCGCCTGACGGTGTTTGTGGACTCGTGACCGTCGGCGCGTTTCGTCGCCGCGAAGGGGTTCGATACGATGTATGCACTGGTCATCTTCGCGCTGGGCGTCCTCGTCATCGGGGTCGCCATCGCCGCGGTATTCCTGATCGGTTTCAGAGAGGCCGATGACCCGGCCCACAGCCAGCCGGAGGACCTCACGGAGCTCGAGCGTTCGGTCGTCGATCGCGAGCTCGACGAAAACGCCGCCGAGAGCGACTCGACAGCCTGATCGGCGGGCGATACGTCGTGCCTGCCGCTCGCCGGAGGTTGCCGCAGCAAGCCTTCGTCGACTCACTCCCCATCGCCGCGGCGGCGCAGGTACTCCGGGTGGTGGGTGAGGTTGCGGGTCACGTAGACGTGCGGTCGCTCCTGGCCGAAGCCGACGCTCCGGAAGAGCGTCAGTGCCGCCAGGTTTTCGTCCTCGGTGTCGGCGAGCATCATGCGCGCTCCCGCGTCGATGAACCTCAGGGTGAGGGCTTCGATCAGCCGTCTTCCGAGGCCCCGCCGCTTGATGAGCGGGTGCACCCCCAGCCAGAGCAGGTAGCCGTACGTCCAGGGCTCGCCTCGCTTCTCGAGGATGGAACCGAGTGCGAAGCCGACGATCTCGCCGACCCGATCCGCCACCAGACAGTTCATGCGCTCGTTGGCGTACAGCGAGACGACCTCGTACTCGTCCCAGGTCCGGTACAGGGTCGGCCAGCGGCCCGCGGTGAAGATCTGCTGCCCGAGCTCGAAGGTGGGCGCCACGTCCGCGAGGACCATCTGTCGAACCTCGATGGCGTTTTCAGAGTCGTCGTTCACGAGCCCCCCTGCGAGTCCAGCTGACGTGAAGAGTAGTACACATCGACGCCTGTGACTCGGGTCACGAGACATTGAGACTCCCTCGCACTAAATTTCAGAAGGATGCCCCGCACGGTCGCGGGGCGTGCAACGCGCGGCGGGACCAGGTCCCGGCGCGGTCCGAGGCAGCGCCGGGGTAGCGACCGCATGGAGGTCACTCGGCATCGCCGAAGGGAGGGTGCCGTGGCAGCGACAGGGAGATTCTGGGGCGTGGTGCTGGCCGCCGGCTCCGGGCGCCGTTTGAACGCCCTGACCACCGACGCGTCGGGCACGGTGGTGCCCAAGCAGTACTGCTCGTTCATGGGGGGGACGTCGCTCCTGAGAACGACGATCGCGAGGCTGTCCAGAGTCGTCGATTCGAGCCGCATCGTGATCGTCGTGTCGGCGATGCACCGGAGGTGGTGGGAGCCGGAGCTCGCCGACCTCCCGCCCGAGAACATCATCGTGCAACCGTGCGATCGGGGAACCGCTTGCGGACTGCTGTTGCCCTTGACCGTCATCGAGGCGCGGGAGCCCGGCGCCGGGCTCGTGGTCTCGCCGGCCGACAACTGGGTCGAGGACGAGGACGCCTTCGTCTGGTCCCTGGTGGAGGCCCAGGCGCACGTGCTCGCGAGACCGTCGCGCCTGGTTCTTCTCGGCATGAGCCCCGACCGTCCGGACACGGGGTACGGGTGGATCACCTCGGCGCCTCACGGCACCGACGACGTTCCCGCGGTGACCTCCTTCGTCGAGAAGCCCGACGCCGAACGAGCTGACGAGCTGCTGCGGTCGGGAGCGCTCTGGAGCAGCTTCACCTTCGCCGTCGCCGGCGGGACCCTGATGGACCTCTTCCGCCGTACAACGCCGTGGCTGGTCCACCGGTTCACCGAACGGCTGGTGTATGTTCCCGACGACCGCCGGCAGTACGCGCTGCTCAGTTTGTACGACCGGTTGCCCACCGTCGATTTCTCACGCCGGGTTCTGGAGCAGGCGAGCGGCCGCGTGCACGTCCTGCCGGTCCCGCCGTGCGGCTGGACCGACCTCGGGACGCCTCAACGGGTCTCGGAGTGCGCGATCCGGCGTGCGAGCTCGTCAACTGCCCCGGTGCGCAATGCCGCCCGGAAAGCTACTCCCGGCGCGGCCCACCTGCCGACACCGCCGTCGAGTCGGCGGTCCTGTCCCGTCGATCTCGCCGAAGTGGCGCTGCGAGCGCTCGCAACGAACGCCGAGGATGCCGTCGGGGAGCGCAGCGCCGAGCGGCCGTAACCGTGAGCTCGGGTAGAGCAGCCTTTCGAGTGCTCGTGCACGGCCGCCGAGGCCGCCGCTGACACCCCGACGACTACCTGGCCGCCTTGTCGGCCTGCTTCTTGGCCTTGTTCGCCTTCTTCTCCTTGGGGGAGAGCTTCGGCTTGTTGGTTTTCTCTTTCTTGACCTGACCCTTGGCCATCTCCGTCTCTCCATTCTGATCGACGTACCGGATGCGTCGGCGACGATCATCCGAAGCCGACACTGTACAGCAATTCGCTGCACGAATTGCAGGGAATTATCCGCCGACCGTTGGGTTGAATGATGAGACCGGCTCTCTTGGAAATTGAAATCGATTGCGTCGTCCCGCGGTCGTCGGGAATCTGGGAGGAGTGAGCATGATCGGCAGCAGTGTTTCGCACTACCGGGTGAGCTCGAAGTTGGGCGAAGGCGGGATGGGTGAGGTGTGGGGGGCGGAGGACACGAAGCTCGGGCGGCAGGTGGCGTTGAAGATGCTGCCGGAGCTGTTCGCGCAGGACGCGGAGCGGCTGGCGCGGTTCGAGCGCGAGGCGCGGGTGCTGGCGTCGCTGTCGCACGCCAACATCGCGGGGATCCACGGGCTCGAGGAGTTCGAGGGCAAGCGCTTCCTGGTGATGGAGCTGGTTGAGGGGGAGACGCTGGCGGAGCGGGTGCGCCGGGGCCCGCTTCAGGTGGAGGAGGCGGCGCGGATCGGGGTGCAGATCGCGGAGGCGGTGGAGGCGGCGCACGAGAAGGGCGTGGTGCACCGGGACCTGAAGCCGGCGAACGTGAAGATCACGCCGGAGGGGCGGGTCAAGGTGCTGGACTTCGGATTGGCGAAGGCATTGACGGCGGACCCGATGTCGGGGGACTCGGGGGCGCAGGACCTGTCGTTGTCGCCGACCCTGACGCAGGCGATGACGGGTCTGGGGGTGCTGCTGGGGACGGCGGGGTACATGAGCCCGGAGCAGGCGCGGGGCAAGCCG
>DATIVB010000152.1:0-7937 GCA_035466375.1 Chondromyces sp. | reverse complement strand
CCGAGCGCTGGGGCTGGGTGGTGCTGAGCTCCAACGACACGCGATCCGACGGACCGTGGGAGCCCAACCTCAAGGCCATCCAGGCGCTGTGGCCGGAGGTGCACGAGCGCTACGCGGTCGACGATCGGCGGGTCTACGCCGCCGGCATGTCGGGCGGCGGGCACGTCGCCTACGTGCTCGGAAAGTCCACGGACGGGCTCGCCGGCGTCATCGCCAGCGGCAGCCGACTGATCGAGGACCACCTGCAGGGGACCTCCTTCGCGATGTTCGCCGCCGCCGGCGACCGCGACTTCAACTATCAGGAGATGGCCGCGGTGGACGAGTTCGTGGCCGAGCTCGGCAACCCGCACCGCTTCGAGTCGTTCTCAGGTCGGCACGAGTGGCTGCCGGCCGAGCTCGCGGCCGAGGCGGTGGCGTGGATGGAGCTGACGGCGATGCAGCGCGGGCTGCGGCCCAGGGACGAGGCCGTCATCGACGAGCTTTACGCGCGCGACCTCGCTTCCGCCCGCGAGCTCGAAGCAGAGGGCGATCTTGTGCCCGCCCTGCGCCGCTACGAGACGATCGTCCGGAGCTACCGAGGCCTCACCGACGTGGCGGCGCCCGAGATGGACGCAGCGCGCCTCGAGCGCAGCCGCGAGGTCAAGCGGGCCCTCAAGGAGGAGCGCAGGTGGCGCGAGTTCGAGGCGCGGACCAGGCAACGCTTCGCCGACGCCTACGCCTGGCTCCAGCACGGCGAGGAGATGCCGACCACCGCCGAGCTGCGGATCGCTCTCGGCCTGCGCTTGCTCGAAAAGCACGCCGCGGTGTCCGGCATCGAGGGCGTCACGGCGCGGCGCCTGCTCTCCGCCCTCTACGCCGAAACCTCGTACTACGTCGGCCCGGCGCTCCTCCAGGCGGGGCGCTGGCAGGCGGCGGCGGCAGCGCTCACCGTGGCCACGGAGATCTACGACGGCTGGGGCTCGGCGGCCCCGACCTTCTACAACCTCGCGTGCGCGCTCGCCCGCAGCGGCGACCGGCGCGGGGCGCTCGAGGCGCTCGAGCGGGCGGTGGCGGAGGGCTACCGCAACGCCGCCCACTTGAGGCGCGACCCCGATCTCGAGTCGCTGCGCGGGCTCGACGGCTTCGCCGCGATCGCCGACGCGCTCGAGGCCGGGGCTGACCCGTCGCCCGACTCCCCGGAAGGCTGAGGACTCGAACCTCAGCCTCGGCGCTCGCGGCGGCTGCTCTCCTTGGAGCGGCGATGGACCTCACGGTTCTCGAGCCAGGGCTTGCGCTGGAAGTAGCTCTTGGTCAGCTCGGCGACCTTGGGCGAGAGCAGCAACAGGGCGAGGAGATTGGGCAGGATCACGATGCCCAGGAAGACGTCGCCCAGGGTCCAGGCCACCGACAGCGAGAGCACCGCGCCGACGAAATGCATGGCCAGGAAGGCCAGCTTGTAGGGCAGGATCATCCGGGTGCCGAAGAGGTAGTTGGCGCAGCGGTCGCCGTAGTAGCTCCAGGCGATGGCCGTCGACACCGCGAACAGGAAGACGCTGATGAGCACGATGAGGTGGCCGAACTCGCCGGGCAGACCGCGCTGGAAGGCGAGCATGGTGAGCGGCGCGCCGCTCTCGACAGCGAGGCCGAAGAGCGACGTCAGTGTCGCGCCGTCGGCATCGACGGCGAGCCTGCGGTCGGCGTGCACGATGCCGGTGAACGGCCGCGTCAGCTCGGCGTCGACGAACAGCTCGTCGACCGGCGCCTCGTGCCAGGCGATGCGCGCCGACGCGGGGCCGGTTGCGAGGTAGCGGCCCTCGCCGACCGGGATCTCCGCGGCCCCTTCAGCCCCCTCGTACCGGCCCGGCTCGACCTCGGCGATGAAGGAGATGTCGCCGCCCCCAAGGGTGATCTCGGTCGGCACCCGCTCCTGCCAGACGCCGGTCACGACGATCACCAGACCGGTCATGGTGCAGATGAGGATCGTGTCGATAAAGGGCTCGACCAGCGCGACCACGCCTTCCGAGACGGGCTCGTCCGTCTTGGCGGCGGCATGGGCGATGGGCGCCGAGCCCTGGCCCGCCTCGTTGGAGAACAGGCCGCGTTTGATGCCCCAGATCGCGGTCAGGAGGAAGACGCCGGTGCCGGTGCCGGCGATGGACGCGGTGGGGTTGAAGGCCTCGCGGAAGATGATCCCGAAGGCGGGGAGGATCTGGTCGTAGTGGGCGGAGAGAATGACCAGCGCGCCGACCACGTAGACGACCGCCATCATCGGCGCCAGGATGCCGGTGACGCGCCCGATGCGGCTGATGCCGCCGATGATCACCATCGCCACCAGGCTGGTGGTGACGAGACCGGTCGTCCAGGGCGGGATGGAAAACTCGGTGGCGAGGGTGTCGGCGACCGTGTTGGCCTGGATGGCGTTGCCGGTGAGGAAGGCGGTGAGGCCGAGCATGACGGCGAAGAACACGGCCAGGGGCTTGAAGCGGGGGCCGAGCCCGCGCTCGATGTAGTACATGGGCCCGCCGGAGACGGTCCCCTCCCAGCGGTGGGGGTCACGGTCGGTGTCCTCGATCTGGCGGTAGTGCTGCGCGAGCGTCACCTCGGAGTACTTGGTGGCCATACCCACGAAAGCCGTCATCCACATCCAGAACAGGGCCCCGGGCCCACCCCAGTGGATCGCCAGGGCGACGCCGGCGATGTTGCCGATGCCGACGGTCGCCGACAGCGCCGTGGTCAGGGCCTGGAAGTGGGAGACGTCGCCCGGCTCGGCGGGATCGTCGTAGATGCCGCTGGTGACAGCGAAGCCGTGCGGCAGCTTGCGCAGCTGCAGGAAGCCGAGCCGCAGCGTCAAGAAGAGACCGGTGCCGAGCAGGGCGATCACGACCCATGGGATCTCCTGACCGTCGAAAGGGATGCCACGATCCCAGAGGTAGGAGGCCAACGTGTTGACGACGCTCTCGAAAACTTCCATCAGCGCTCGCTTTCCGGCGACTACCCCGCAGAGATAGGGCACCTTAAGGAGCCGCCGCTGCGATGTCAAGCCGACCCGATCCCGCCTTGCCACGCTGCGATCGGGGTCTCCGGCGTGCGCCACCGCGACACCGGCTCACCGTGCGACGGCCCTCGAAACCCGGGGAACATGGACCGCGAACCGCCGGTTGTGAGAAGATGTCGCATCGTTCGCGGCCCGGCGCCGCGGACTCCACCTGAAGCATGAGCCACGTCGCACCCTCTCCGCGCCCCGCCCGCACGCGCCTGCAGCGCTGGCTGCTCGTCGCCGTGGGCGTGGTGTCGGTGGGCGTCGGAGGGATCGGTGTATTCGTGCCCGGCCTCCCCACCACCGTCTTTTTGCTCGCCGCCTCGTGGTGCTTCGCCCGCAGCTGCCCGTGGCTCGAGGAACGCCTCATCCGGGTGCCGCTGTTCCGGCCGTTCCTCGGCTCGCTGGAGCCGGGCGTGCGGATGCCGCCGGGGGCGGTGCTGAAGACGCTGGCGGTCATGTGGCTCGCCATCGGCGCGAGTGCCGCGCTGGTGGGATTCGGCGAACCCTCGCGGCCGACCCTGTCAGCGGTGATCGTCGCGCTCGGCCTCGTCGGCACCCTCTTCGTGCTGCGCCTCCAGCGCCGTCCGCAGCCGGAGACCCCGGGTCTGCTCGGCGACGGCAAAGGGGAATCGCCGGTCGTCGCCGATTGACGCCGGCCGGAAATGGTGCACACTGCTCGACCGGAGCGCACGGCGGGCCGCCCGGGGGCGGCCCGATCCAGGAGCGGGGAATGAGCGGTTACGGCTCGGTGGCGAAGTACTTCGACGGCGAGTACGACGGCTTCCGTCAGGACATCGATTTCTATCTCGACCGCCTGCAGGCGGACCGGGTGCGCGGCCCGGTGCTGGAACCAGGCTGCGGCACCGGCCGGGTGGTGGCGCCGCTGGCCGTCGCGGGCTTCCGGGTGTCCGGTTTCGACACCTCGGAGGCCATGCTGCGGAGGGCGCGGCGCCGGCGCGCAGCGCTGGCGCACGACGCCCGACTGCGGCTCAGGTTCTCCCGCCAGGACATGGTGGACTTCGACTACCGCCACTGCTTCAGGGCGGTGATCCTCGCCTTCAGCACCTTGAACCTGCTCGCCGACGCCGCTTCGAGGCGCAGCTGCCTCGGGCGGATCGCCGACCACCTCGAGCCGGGGGGCCTGCTGCTGGCCGACCTCTTCAACCCCGGCGCCGCGGCCGCCTCCGCCCCGCGCCGCCGCTCGACGGAGTTCCGCCTGCCCCCGCACGGGCACATCGTCGAGAAGCTCGTCGAAGAGGCGGATGACGAAAACGGCGGCGCGACCACGGTCCGCTACACCTACCAGGAGCGGCGTTGGATCGACGACGCCCCGATCGACCTTCTGCAGGTCGAGTTCCGCCTCGCCCGGGTCGGTCGCGGCGAGCTCGAGTCCGCCCTCTACGCCGCCGGCTTCGACGTCGAGTCCGTGGTGGGCGACTACTCGGGCCGGCCGTTCGGCGAGCGCAGCCCGCGGATGATCGTCCAGGCGCGCCGCCTCGGGTGAGCGGCTCGGGTGGGCGGCGCGGCCGGGTTCCTCCTCGCCCGCCGCCGCCATCGGGAACGCCCGGGGCCGGCTCCGCGTTGACCCCGGTGGAGGCTTTGATGAGCTACGAGTTCTACCGCGTGCTGCACGTCTTCTCGATCATCCTTCTGTTCACGTCTCTCGGGACCCTCGCCGCCACCGCCGGCGCCGAAGGCGCCCGGCTGCGCCGCCTCGCCGCCGCCGCCCACGGCGTCGCCCTGGTCATCATCCTGGTCGCCGGGTTCGGGCTGCTCGCGAGGCTCGGTATGTTCGGCGCCATTCCCCTGTGGGCCTGGTTCAAGCTCGGCATCTGGCTGCTGCTCGCGATGGCCGTGCTGCCCCTGCGCCGCCGGCCCGAGTGGGCGGCGGGCCTGTGGCTGCTGCTGCCGATCCTCGGCGGGACGGCGGCCTGGCTGGCGATCGCCAAGCCCTTCTGAGCGGGCGCCGCCCGCTCACAGCAGGGGCGAGACGAAGATCCCGAGGGTGGCGAGGAAGCCCACCGACCACACCGCCGAGCGCAGCGTCGCCAGGTCGGCCAGGTAGCAGCTCACATAGGCGAGGCGGGCGAGGACGAACACGACCGCCAGGGTGTCGACGATCGAGGCCGGCGCAGCCGACACGTGCGCCACCAGCACCGCGGCGGCGAAGGGCGCGAAGCTCTCGAACCCGTTCAAGTGCGCCGCCACCGCCCGCGCCCCGAAGCCGTCGAGCGCGGCCTGCTGGGCACGCGGGAGGTGGTTGTCGTAGCCGCCCGCGCGCTGCATGGCGAAAGCCACCGGCAGCTTGCTGAGGTACACCACGACCCACGCCGCGACCAGGCACCAGAAGTGTATCGCCATCGTCCGAACCTCCCTCGCCCGCATCAGATCCCGAGACGGCAGGCGCTCCCGGATCGGGGCGCCGACCCGCCGGAGCGTGCGTTCCGGGGGAGTATACTCGCCGGGATGCGGGGGCATGTCTCATGAGACTGGCACGCAAGATATTTCCTTTTCTCGATTGGCTTCCCGAGCTGACACCCGAGACCCTGCGGGTCGACTTCATCTCCGGCCTCACCGTCGCGCTCGTGCTGGTGCCGCAGTCGATGGCCTATGCGCAGCTCGCCGGCCTGCCCGCCTACTACGGCCTCTACGCGGCCTTCCTGCCGCCGATGGTGGCGAACCTCTTCGGCTCGAGCCGGCAGCTCGCGACCGGCCCGGTGGCGGTCGTGTCCCTGATGACGGCGGCCTCGCTCGAGCCCCTGGCGACCGCCGGCAGCGAACAGTTCATCGCCTACGCGATCCTGCTCGCGCTGATGGTCGGGATCTTCCAGTTCATGCTCGGCGTCGCCCGCCTCGGGCTGGTCGTGAACTTCCTCTCGCACCCGGTGGTCAACGGCTTCACCAACGCGGCGGCGCTGATCATCGCCACCTCGCAGCTCGACAAGATCTTCGGCGTCTCGGTGGAGAAGGCCGAGCATCACTACGAGACCGTGCTCAGAGTCGTCGAGTCCGCCGTGCACTGGACCCACCTCCCGACCCTCGGCATGGCGGCGGTGGCCTTCGCGATCATGGTCGGGGTGCGCCGCTTCAACCCGCGGCTGCCGAACGTGCTGATCGCGGTTGTCGTCACCAGCCTGCTCGCCTGGGGCTTCGGCTTCGAGCACAACCGGTCCGCCCCAGTCGACGAGGTGGCGGCGCCGCAGCTCGCCGCCCTGGTCGAGGACTTCAACGCCGCGATCACCAGCCAGCGGCGCATGGAGGAGCTGCGCTCCGCGGGCACGCAGGCCGGCATGGCGGTGGCGGAGAGCGCGGACGAGTTCTGCCAACGGTGCCACTCGGCGCGCGACGTGAATGCCTTCGAGCTCGGAACGGAGGTGCCGGAGGACGGCGGCCTCCGCGAGCGCGCCCTGGTGCTGCACCAGATGGCCGGACTGCTCGACACCCATCTCGAGGAGATCAAGGAGGAGGTCGCCGCCTCCCGCACGGCGCTCCGCTCGATCGTCTTCGTCCGGGTCCCGGAGTCGAGCCCCGAAGCCGGCCTCTACCAACGGGACCAGCGGCCCGAGGGCGCTCCCACCGACGGCCGCCACTGGCGGCTGAAGGTCGGCGGCAGGCCCCTCGACCCCGAGGCGCTGGTGTTCGTCGGCGGCGGCACCGTCGTCGGCGAGATTCCCCGGGGGCTGCCGTCCCCGAAGGCGCCACGGCTCGACGCGAGCGTGATTTCGAAGCTGATCGCGCCGGCGATCATCATCTCCCTGCTCGGCTTCATGGAAGCCATCTCGATCGCCAAGGCGATGGCCGCCAAGACCCGCCAACGGCTCGACCCCAACCAGGAGCTGATCGGCCAGGGCCTCGCCAACATGGTCGGCTGCGTGTTCCAGAGCTACGCGGTGTCGGGGTCGTTCTCACGCTCGGCGGTCAACCTCCAGGCCGGCGCCCGGACCGGCATCGCCAACGTGTTCTCGAGCGGCGTGGTGATGATCGTGCTGCTGTTCCTGTCGCCGATGCTCTACTACCTGCCGCAGGCGGTGCTCGCGGCCATCATCATGATGGCGGTGATCGGCCTCCTCAACGTCGGCGGCTTTGTCCACGCCTGGCGGACCAGCCCGTTCGACGGCGTGGTCTCGGTCATCACCTTTGTCGGCACGCTGGCGCTCGCCCCGCACCTCGAGTGGGGCATCTTCATGGGCGTGGCGCTGTCGCTCGGCGGCTACCTCTACCGCTCGATGCGGCCGCGCGTGGCGCGCCTGGTGCCGGCCGCCGACGGCACGGTGCGGGACGCCGACCGCGACGCGATCGGCACCTGCCGCTACGTGGCGGTGGTCGGTTTCGAGGGCCCTCTCAATTTCGCCAGCACCTCCTATCTCGAGGACGAGATCCTGCGCCAGGTCGCCGAGCACCGCCACCTCCGCTACCTGCTGCTGTCGGGCCGCGGGATCTCGGAGATCGACGCCTCGGGCGAGGAAACGCTGCGCCACCTCGTGGACCGCCTGCGCGCCTCCAACATCCAGGTGGCGATCACCGGGCTTTCCGGCAGGGTCGAGGACGTCCTCCGCCGCTCCCACCTCTACGACCGCATCGGCAAGGAGAACATCTTCGCCACAGATGCCCGCGCCATCGCGGCCATCTACGCGCCGGCGCACCGCGACACCGACGAGCTCGACTGCCCGTTCCTCGGCGTCGTGCCCCGGCTGGCCGAGCTCTCGCTGCATCCCGACGGGACGCTGCGCGACGCCACGCGCCACCGCCTGCCGCTGTGCCGCCACATCGCCGCGCTGCGCATCGAAAGCCCGGTCAACCGCGCCAACGTGCGCTACGTGGAGGAGTGGGTCTTCGCGCTGGTGGCGAACCGCCCCGACCTGCGCCATGTGCTGATCGTCGCCCACGACATGAGCTCGATCGACATCGAGGGCGCGCA
>DATIVB010000151.1:0-2917 GCA_035466375.1 Chondromyces sp. | reverse complement strand
GCGAAGTGCTTGGGCGGCACGAAGTTCTCCTTGACGGTGCGCTGCGAGGTCCAGCGGATGAGGTTGAGGTAGGAGCCCGCCTTGTCGTTGGTGCCCGAGGCGCGCGAGCCGCCGAAGGGCTGCTGGCCGACGACCGCTCCGGTGGGCTTGTCGTTGATGTAGAAGTTGCCGGCGGCGTGGCGCAGGCGGTCCGCCATGTGGATGACGGCCGCGCGGTCGTCGGCGAAGATGGCGCCGGTGAGGGCGTAGGGCGAGGTGGTGTCGCACAGCTCCAGAGTCTCGTCGAGCTTCGCGTCGTCGTAGACGTGGAGCGTCAGTACGGGCCCGAAGATCTCCTCCTGCATGAGCTTGTAACGCGGGTTGGTGGTCTCCACCACGGTGGGCTCGATGAAGTAGCCCTCGGAGTCGTCCCAGGAACCGCCGCACAGGATCTCGGCCTCCGAGGAGCTCTTCGCGTGCTCGATGTAGCCGGTGATGTCGGCGAAGGCGCCGCCGTCGATGACCGCGTTGAAGAAGTTCCGGAAGTCGGTCGGAGGTCCCGTCTTGATCTCCGAGATCTGGCCCAGCAGGCTCTCCTTGAGCTGCTTCCAGATGGAGCGCGGAATGTAGGCGCGGGAAGCGGCCGAGCACTTCTGGCCCTGGTACTCGAAGGCGCCGCGCACCAGCGCGGCGGCCAGTGCCTCCACGTCGGCCGAGGCGTGGGCGAAGACGAAATCCTTGCCGCCGGTCTCGCCCACGATGCGCGGGTAGGTGCGGTAGGAGGCGATGTTGTCGCCGATCGACTTCCACATGCCCTGGAAGACCGGGGTGGAGCCCGTGAAGTGGATGCCGGCGAGGTGCGGGCTCGCCATCACCGGGTTGCCCACCTTGGAGCCGGAGCCGGGCACGAAGTTGATGACTCCGGGCGGGAAGCCGGCCGCCTCCATGAGCTTCATCAGGTACCAGCCGGTGAAGACCGTCGACGAGGCGGGCTTCCACAGCACCGTGTTGCCCATCAGCGCCGGCGCGGTGGGCAGGTTGCCGGCGATCGAGGCGAAGTTGAAGGGCGTGACGGCGAAGACGAAGCCCTCGAGGGCGCGGTACTCCACGTAGTCCCAGTGGCCGAGCGCGGATCCGGGCTGCTGCTCGTAGATGAAGCGCATGTAGTGGGGGTTGAAGCGCCAGAAGTCGATCAGCTCGCAGGCCGCGTCGATCTCGGCCTGGAAGACGTTCTTCGACTGGTTGAGCATGCAGGCGGCGTTGAGGGTGTCGCGCCACGGCCCCGCCAGCAGCTCGGCGGCCTTGAGCATCACCGCCGCGCGGTGCTCCCACGTCGTCTCCGACCACGCTTTCCAGGCCTCGCCGGCGGCCTCGATGGCCCGCTGGACCTCGGCCTCACCCGCCATGTGGTAGGTGCCGAGGACGTGTCCGTGGTCGTGCGGGCACACCGCCTTGGCGGTGGTGCCGGTGCGCACCTCCTTGCCGCCGATGATCAGCGGCATCTCGATCTCCTCGCCCAGCATCTCGCGGATTTTCGCCTTCAGTGAGGCCTTCTCCGGCGAGCCGGGCGCGTAGGACCTGATCGGTTCGTTGACCGGGGGTGGAACGGGGACGATGCCGTTGGCCATTGAAAACCTCCGAGGGCGATGGGGTTGGCGATGTGCGACGCGCAATACCCGTCGCCCCGGCATGGTACCGGGCCTGCCCGCGCGACGCAACGACGGTCTCCGATCCCGATTTCGGTAGGCCGTTTGAACGTTAAAGGAACGTGCAACGTGCAACTTTCAAACGTGCCAACGGAAAACCGCAGAGCCATCGAAGACGGTAAACTGCGGCTGTGAGCTTTATCTACCTCGATTACAACGCCACGACGCCGATCGACCCGCGGGTGGCGGAGGCCATGGGGCCGTTCCTGAGCGGCGCCTTCGGCAACCCGTCGTCAAGCCACGCCGAGGGGCGCCGGGCGAAGGCGGCGCTCGAGGGGGCGCGGACGCAGGTCGCCGCCGGCCTGGGCTGCGTCCCGCGGGAGGTGATCTTCACCTCGGGTGGCTCCGAGGCCAACAACCTCGCCATCCGCGGCCTCGTGGAGGCGCGCGGCGGCGGCCACGTGATCACCTCGGCGGTGGAGCACCCGGCGGTGGTCGAGGTGGTCCTCGCCCTCGAGATGGAGGGCCGCATCGCGCTCAGCATCGTCGGCGTCGACCGCCGCGGCCGGGTGGACCCTGCGGCGGTGGCGGGGGTGATGCGCGACGACACGGTGCTGGTGTCGCTGATGCTGGCCAACAACGAGGTCGGCACCCTGCAGCCGGTGCGTGAGGTTGCCGCGCTGTGCCGCGAGCGGGGCGTCGCCTGCCACACCGACGCCGCGCAGGCGGTGGGCAAGGTGCCAGTGGATGTCAACGAGCTCGGCGTCGATCTGTTGTCCGTGGCGGGGCACAAGCTCTACGCGCCCAAGGGCGTGGGCGCGCTCTTCATCCGCAACGGGCTCGAGATCGCGCCACAGATCCGCGGTGCCGGCCACGAGCGGGGGCTGCGCGCCGGCACCGAAAGCGTGCTGCTGGCGGCCGGCCTCGGGGCCGCCTGCGAGCTGGCCCGGCGCGAGGTGGCGGCCGAGTCGGAGCGGCTCAGCGGGCTGCGGGACCGCCTGGCGGCCCGCCTGCGCGACGGGTGCCCGGACCTCGTCGAGCACGGTGACCCGGAGCGCCGTCTGCCCAACACCTTGAGCGTGGCCTTTCCCGGCGCCGAAGCGGGCACGCTCCTCGACAGCCTCGCCGACGAGCTCGCCGCGTCGGCCGGCGCGGCCTGCCACGCGGGGGCGGCGACCGTGTCCCACGTGCTGCAGGCGATGGGCGTGGCGCCCGAGATCGCCGCCGCCACCGTCCGCCTGTCGGTGGGACGTTTCACCACCACCGACGAGATCGACCGGGCAGCAGGGCTG
>DATIVB010000150.1:0-1546 GCA_035466375.1 Chondromyces sp. | reverse complement strand
GCTTCCTCGTCGAGCGCGACGGCACCATCTCGTGGCGCAGTCTGACCGACAACTGGCGGGTCCGGCTGCGGCCGGAGGAGCTGCTGGAGGCCCTGGGCGCCGACCCCTGATCGTGGATAATGTGGGGGGAGGCGCGGACAGTGGGTCGTGCGAGCTTTCGAACCGCGGCGCTGATCGGCTTCGTGCTGGCGGCGTCGGCTGCGGTGGGCGCCGACTCCGACCCGCCGCCGGACTGGGTGCCGGAGCTGCGGCTCAGCTACCTGGACCCGGCGACGGGCTCGACGGTTGCGTGCTCCGAGCCGTGCCGCCGCTTCGAGGTCCCGGACGGCGCGGTGCTGACCGTCGGGGTGACGGTGGCAAGCCGCGGCGGCGAGCCGCGGTCCGACGGCCCGGTGTGGGACCTGTGGTGGGACCAGCGGCTGCACCCGTTCCCGGGGATCGACACCGCGGCCTGCGTCGACGCGGACGGGACCGTCGACCTGCCCTGCTGGGGGGCCCTGGTGGAACGCGTCGACTGGGCGAGCTGGCAGGCGTTGCCAGCGGATGTCAGCTGCGTGCCGGAAGAGCCCGGGGGCTGTCTCGACGTGATCCTGCAGGTGCCGGTGTCGGCGCGCTTCGACGGCTCACGGGGACGGGGCGTGTACTCGCTGGCGCTGTGGGTGGACCGCTTCCGGGCCGTCGTCGAGCGCAACGAGCTCGACAACTTCGCGGGTCCGGTGCGGGTGGTCGCACGCGCGGGCGACACCGCCGCGCCCGAGACCGAGGACGCAGCGGCCGTGGCGCCGCCCGAGCAGCGCGGCGCGGGGACTCTGGTGTCCGGTGCGGTCGGGAAACCGTTCGCCGTGGCGGTCCTCGACGAAACCGTCGATCAGGGCTTCGCGCTGAGCTCGCCGCGTTCGCGCGCCACCGTCGGGTTCAATCCCGGGATCGCCGGCGAGGTCGTCGTCGAGGTGGACCAGGTGGGGGCCTGGGGCAAGATCGTCGTCGAGGTGCGCAAGGTCTCCACCGGAGAAATCCTCCAGGAAGCGCGCGGGCTGGGACGGCTGCGCCTCGAAGGGCCCGTCCATGTGGGGCTCCTCAAGGACGACCGCCGCTTCGAGGTGGTGGTCCGCCTCGATGAAGGAACTCGCGGCGTCCGCGGCACAGTCCGCGTCACCTACCCGGCCCGGGCGAAGCTCATCGCCTCGCCGCCGACCGGTGCAGAGCGCTGACCCGGCGCGAAGCGGGAGCGATACCGCCGCGTCATCTGCAATCGCCGGTGGAATTCGGGACCGGCGATGTGGCTGCGCAGCCGCCATCTGGTCGGTGCGCGCCTGCTCGACCCACGGCGTGCGGCGCGACAGCTCGGCCCCTGAGCCCCTCTGCCCCTCCGCCCCTCGGCCCCCCTCAGCCCCGGGTTCCTGCCGGCCAGGCCCAGGTCGAGGGGTCGTCGTCGAACTCGGGCAGCTGCGGCTCGCGGCCCCGGCGCTGGCCGAGCCGCCAGCTCCACACCGTGGCGTACTTGAGGAAGGCCCCGAAGGCCGGCACGCCGCACATCACGAGTCCG
>DATIVB010000149.1:0-4389 GCA_035466375.1 Chondromyces sp. | reverse complement strand
TCGTTCGAGGCCCGGAACGGGCGAAAAGGAGCCCGATGATGCGCTTCAAGACGATGCTCGTCGCAGCCCTGCTGGCGGCAGCGGCCCCGATGCTCCCGGCCGCCGAGCCGCCGTTGTCGGAGCAGCCCGCAGTTGCCGACGCCGTCTCGATCTTCGAAAGGTGGATCGAGCAGCACCTCGCCCACCGCAACCTGCCGGGCCTCTCGATCGCGGTCGTTCACGACCAGGAGATCGTGTGGTCGCAGGGGTACGGCTTCAGCGATCTCGAGCGGAGGATCCCCGCGACCCCGTCCACCGTGTACCGGATCGGCTCGATCACCAAGCTCTTCACCTCCACCGCGATCCTGCAGCTGCGGGATGCAGGCAAGCTTCGCCTCGACGACCCCGTGTCGCGTCACCTTCCGTGGTTCGAGGTGTCCAACCCGTTCCCGGACGCGCCCGATGTCACGATCCGGCAGCTTCTCACCCACACCGCGGGCTTGCCCCGGGAGGCCGACTTCCCCTACTGGACCGACCACCTGTTCCCGACCCGCGAGGAGCTGGCCGAATCGGTCCCCGGGCAGGGTCTCATCAACCCGCCCGAATCGACCTACCACTACTCGAACCTCGGGATGGCCCTGCTCGGGGAGATCGTGACCGAGGTCTCCGGCCGGCCGTGGGCCGCCTACGTTCACGAGAACATCCTCGACCCGTTGGGCATGACGAGCACGAGCGCCTCTCCGGACGGAGAGATCCTGCAGCGCCTGGCGACGGCCTACATGCTTCAAGGTCCCGACGGCACCCGGAAGACCATGGAGTACTACGACGCCGGCGCCATCGCCCCGGTGGGCGGCATCGTCTCCACGGTCGAGGACCTCGCCCGCTTCGCCTCCCTGCAGTTTCGCGGCGGTCCTGCCGGCGGCAGCCAGATCCTGAAGGGCAGCACCCTGCGCGAGATGCACCGGGTCCACTGGGTCTACGACAGCTTCAGCGGCGGCCGCGGCCTCGGCTTCGCCGTCACCCGCCGCGACGGCAGGACCTTCGTGGGCCACGGCGGCTCCATCGGGGCCCACGTCACCAATTTCCTCACCGTGCCCGACGAGAAGATCGCAGTGATCGTCGCCATCAACGCCGACGACGGCAGCCCCTACACCGTCGCCCGGCAGGCCTACGAGGTCTTCGCGCCGCCGATCAGGAAGGCCGTCCGCGAGCCGGCGCCCCCGAAGCCGGAGGCCGACCCCTCGTGGCAGCGCTACGTCGGTCGGTACTCGGACCCGTGGGGATGGGAGTACGAGGTCCTGATCCTCGACGGCGATCTGGTCATCTACGGTTACGATTCTCCGCCCTGGGACGACGCGTCGACCGGGTACACCCACCTCACGCCGGTCGAGGGATCGACCTTCCGCAGACCGGACAACGAGCTCGTGACCTTCGAGCTCGACGGGAACGGCGACGTCATCCGCATCAAGAGAGACAACAACTACCTCTTCCCCATTCAGAAGTGAGAGAGAACACACGACGATGAATCAACCCCTCGATGCTTTCACGTACCGCGACGGCGTGCTCCACGCCGGCGGGATTCCGGTGTCCGAGATCGCGGAAGTGGTCGGCACCCCCACCTACGTCTACTCCGCCGAGGCGATCCGATCGAACTACCGCAGGATCGAGCGCGCCTTCGCGCCGCTTGCGGCCCACATCCACTACGCGGTCAAGGCCTCCTCCAACCTGCACCTCCTGCGGCTGCTCCACGAGCAGGGCGCCGGGATGGACGTGGTCTCCGGCGGCGAGCTGGAGCGGGCGTGGCTGGCGGGGACGCCGATGCAGCAGATCGTGTTCGCCGGCGTCGGCAAGACCGAGGCCGAGCAGCGCGCGGCGCTCGACGGAAGGTGGAGCCCACTCTGCGACGACACCGATCTCCTCGGAACTCGCGACCTCGCCGGGCGCGGCCCCGTCGGTCTGTTCAACGTCGAGTCCGAGAGCGAGCTCGAGGTGCTCGCCCGGGTCGCAGCCGAGCTCGGGGTGGTGGCGCGCGCCTGCCTTCGAGTCAACCCGGACGTCGATGCCAGGACCCACGAGTACACGACCACCGGCCTCGAGGAGAACAAGTTCGGCGTCTCGTGGACCCGCGTGCCCGAAATCTTCGCGGCCTTCCGCGACACGGCGTCGGTCCGACTGGTCGGGCTGCACGTCCACATCGGATCGCCGGTGCGCGAGATCGAGCCCTACGAGTCGGCGGTCAAGGTCCTGCTGCGGCTGGTCGACACCCTCGAAGCGGCGGGCCACGAGGTCTCGGTCCTCGACCTCGGCGGCGGCTGGCCCATGAACTACACCGACGGGCAGTCGCCCGGGATCGAGCCCTTCGCCGAGGCGCTGATTCCCCTGCTGGAAGACCGGGTACGGAACGGCCTGCGGATCGTCCTCGAGCCGGGGCGGGCGATTCTCGCCAACTCGGGTGTGCTGCTGACCCGCGTGCAGCACGTCAAGAAGGGGCGCGCCAAGACCTTCGTCGTCTGCGACGCGGGCATGCACTCCCTGATCCGCCCCGCCTTCTACCGCGCGTTCCACTTCGCCTGGCCGGTCCGGGTCGAGGCCCGCCACGTGCCGCCCGGGGCGGCGGAGCGTCTCGAGCTCCCCGGTCTCGAGCACTGCGACCTCGTCGGGCCGATCTGCGAAACCGGCGACTTCCTCGCCCGCGGCCGCGACCTGCCCCCGGTCGAGCGCGGCGACCTCATCGCCGTGTTCTCGGCCGGCGCCTACGGCATGTCCATGAGCTCGAACTACAACGACCACGGGCGCTCCGCCGAGGTCCTGGTGGACGGCGATCGCGCGACCCTCATCAACGAGCGCCAGAAGCTCGGCACGCTCCTCGAGACGGAGATGGCGCCAAGGGAGCTGCTGCGCCCCGTCGCCACCTGACGTTGATCGAAGACACGTTCGAACGTTCAAACGTTCAACGTTCGAACGTTCAACGTTCAAACGTCCTCGTGCTATCGTCGCGCGGTGGACCTGAACTCGGCTTCTGACATCCTGACCGCGGCGCGGGCGCTGCTGCCCTGGATGATCGAGATCCGCCGCGACCTCCACCGGCACCCCGAGCTCGGCCTCGAGGAGCACCGGACCAGCGCGAAGATCCAGGGCCTGCTCGACGAGATGGAGATCGAGCACCGCGACGGTCTCGGCGGCACCGGCGTCCTCGGCGTCATCCGGGGCAACGGCGACGGCAGGGTCGTGGCGCTGCGGGGGGACATGGACGCCCTCCCGATCCAGGACGACAAGGACGTCCCCTACCGGTCGACGGTGGCCGGGAAGATGCACGCCTGCGGCCACGACGTGCACACCACGGTGCTGCTGGGTGCGGCGCGACTGCTTCAGGAGCACAGGGGCTCGTTCCCCGGCACCGTCAAGCTGCTCTTCCAACCGGCCGAAGAGACCGTGGGCGGCGCCAAGCTGCTGATCGCGGCCGGCGCCCTCGAGGACCCGCGCGTCGACGCGATCTTCGGCCTCCACGTGGACCCGGAGCTCGACGTCGGCCGGGTCGGGCTCCACTTCGGACAGCGCAACGCCTCCTCCGACAACCTCAGGATCATCGTGCACGGAAAAGCGGCCCACGCGGCCTACCCGTATCTCGGGGTGGACGCCATTGTCGTCGCAGCCCACGTCATCACCTCGCTGCAGGCGGTCGTGAGCCGCAACGTGGACGCCCGCGAGGCCGCGGTTTTGAGCCTGGGAATGATCAGCGGCGGGACCCAGGCCAACATCCTCGCGGACCGGGTTGAGCTGACGGGCACCGTGCGCTGTCTCGACCGGGCGACCCGCGAGCTCGTCCGCCAGAGGATCGCGGAATCGGCTGAAGGAGTGGCTCAGGCCCTCGGCGCCCGGGCCGAGGTCGACGTCGAGCCGAGCTACGACCCCGTCATCAACGACGCGCCCATGGTGCGCGTCGTCGAGCAGAGCGCGCGCGAGCTCCTGGGCGACGACAGCGTCGTGGTCTTCACGACCCCGCAGATGGGGGTCGAGGACTTCGGCTATTACCTGAGCGAGGTTTCCGGCGCGTTCTACTCCCTCGGGGTGCGCAACGAGGCTTCGGGCATCGTCGGTCGGGTCCACCACGGGCTCTTCGACGTCGACGAGAGCGCGATGGCGATCGGGGTCGCGCTGCAGGTCCTCAACGCCAGGGCGGTGCTGGCGCCGTGCTGAACAAGGTCTGGGGGGCCTTCTTCCTGGTGGCCTTCGCGGTCGGCCTCGCGAGGTCGATCTTCTTCGGCGACTTCGGCGTGTGGGCGGCCATGGTGGGCGCGGCCTTCGACATGGCCAAGGTGGGGTTCGAGATCGCCCTCGGGCTCACCGGCGTGATGTGCCTGTGGCTCGGCGTCATGCGCCTGGGTGAAAAGGGCGGCGCCGTCGACCTCC
>DATIVB010000148.1:0-4496 GCA_035466375.1 Chondromyces sp. | reverse complement strand
CGTGAACGTCGGGTTGAGCAGCCCCTCGGGGATCCGGAGCTGCACCGGCTCGAGCAGCCCCTCGTTGAGCGGCAGGTCGAGATCGACGAGCAGGCGCATGACGTACATGGTCACGCTGTGGACGATCGCCGGTGTGGCGTTCAGGTTGCCCGGGTGCACGCCCGCGCTGCCCGCGAAGTCGAGCACCGCCTCCCCGTCTCCGACGGTCAGAGTGGCGACGAGCGGCGAGCCGTCGTCGAGGAACTGGCGGCCCTCGCAGACGCCAGGCCTCAGGCGCCGCAGCGCCGCCCTCACCTGGCCCGCCGCCAGGCCGCGCAGGGCGTCCATGTGCTCGAGGACGTGATCCGCTCCGACCGCGGCGGCGAGGGCGGCGAGCGCCGCGCGCCCGCGCAGGATGGAGGCCAGCATCGCCCGCAGATCGGCGAGGTTGTCGGACAGCGCCCGGGTCGGGAACGGTCCCATCGTGAGCAGCTGCTCGACCTCTTCCCACCGCGGCTCGCCGCCCGCGAGCAGCAGGGTGGGCGGGATCACCACCCCCTCCTCGGCCAGCGAGCGCGCGTTCGGCGGTACCGAGCCGGGGCGCACGCCGCCGATCTCGGCGTGGTGGGCCCGGCAGGCGACGTAGCCGAGCAGCTGCCCGGCGTGGTGGACCGGCGCCACCAGGGTCACGTCCGGCAGGTGCGAGCCGCCGAAGGCGGGGTGGTTGGTCACCACCACGTCCCCCGGACCGGGCGACCTGAACGCGATCAGCCCCCGGACGCAGAGCCCCATGGCGCCGAGGTGGACCGGGATGTGGGGCGCGTTGACCACCAGCCGCCCGGCGGGGTCCAGTAGGGTGCACGAGAAGTCCTCGCGCTCCTTGATGTTGGTGGAGATGGCGGTGCGCTGCAGCATCTCGCCCATCTCGCGCGCGATGCTCGCGAACCGGTGGCTCATCAGCTCCAGCTCGACCGCCGGCGGCCGCGGACCGCGGTCACCCGCCGCGGGCTGTGCCGCCGACCCCGCCCGGGCCCGGATGCCGCCGTCCCCGACCGCCTGCGCGCGCCAGCTCGAGGGCAGCACGAGGGCGCTGTGCCGCTGCTGGATCAAAGCCGGGCCCTCGATCACCGCCCCCGCGTCGAGCTCGGCCGCCTCGTAGCGCGGCACCTCGAGCCACGACCCGTCGATGAAGCACTTCTGGCGGGCGGACGGGCGCGCGGTGTGCGGCGCCGCGCCGCGCGCACTTTCGAGGGAGGCGGCCTCGCGCCGCCGGCTGCGCGCCACGACCCGCAGCGACACGACCTCGATCGCGCGCGCCTGTGGACGGTACGAGAAGAGCTCGAAGTACGCCTCCTCGAACGCCCGGGCGAGATCGGCGCCCTCCTTCGGCTCGATCTCCAGCGCCGCGTCCTGGCCGGCGTAGCGCAGCTCGACGATGCGCCTCGGGTGACCGATGGCGTCGCGGTCGACACCCTCCTCCTCGAGCGCTGCGACGGCTTCGGCCTCGAGATCGACGAGCCAACCCGGAAGATCCGCTCCGACCTCGTCGAGCGGCCGCAGCACCTCCCGGTGCGCGAAGCGCTCGAAGACGGCGTACCCCAGACCGACGGCGCTGAGCAGGCCGGCGTCTGCCGGCAGCAGCACCTCCTCGAGACCCAGCAGATCGGCCACCCGGCAGGCGTGCTGCCCTCCGGCGCCGCCGAAGGCGACCAGGCTGTAGCCGGCGGGGTCGATCCCCTTGCGCACCGAGATGTGGCGGATCGCGCCCGCCATCCGCTCGTCGGCGATGCGCAGCAGCCCCTCGAGCACCGCCTCGTCCGAGCCCGCGTCGGCCGCACCCAGATCCTGCGTGAGCTCGGCGAGCCGGGCCCGCGCCGCCTCGATGTCGATGGGGATCGGGAAACGATCCGGCACCAGGCGCCCGAGAAGCAGGTTGACGTCGGTCAGAGTCAGCGGCCCGCCGGCGCCGTAGGAGGCGGGGCCGGGGCTCGCCCCCGCGCTCTCCGGACCCACCGCCAGCCGTCCCTGCTCCACCCGACAGATCGAGCCGCCGCCGGCCGCGACGGTCTCGATGGCGAGCGCCGGGGCCGCCAGGGTCAGCGGGCCGACGCGGTGCGAGAAGACGTACTCGAAGTCGCCGTCGAAGCGCGCCACGTCGGTGCTCGTGCCGCCCATGTCAAACGCGATGACTCTCGAGGCCCCGAACTGGGATCCGGTCAGGGCCGCACCCACGACCCCGCCCGCCGGGCCGCTCAACAGGCTGTCCTTCGAGCGGTAGGAGCCCGCGGACACCAGCCCGCCGGCGCTGGTCATCACCCGCAGGCTCACCCGTCTGCTGCCGAGCCCGCGCTCGACCGCGCGCAGATAGTCGAAGATCACCGGCCCCAGGTAGGCCTCGGCGGCCGAGGTCTGCGAGCGGCGCAGGAGCCCCTGGAACGGGCACAAGTCACTCGAGCGCGCGATGGACTCGAAACCCGCCGCCGCCAGCATCGCCTCGAGCGCCAGCTCGTGCTCCGGGTTGCGGTGGCCGTTCAAGAGGGTGATGCTCGCGCAGCGGATACCGAGCTCGAGCAGGCGCTCGATCTCCCGCCGAGCAGCCCCGCGGTCGAGCGGCTCGAGCACGCTGCCGTCGGCCGCCACGCGCTCCCGCACGCCGACAACGATCTCGGGAAGCGGCGCCGGGCGCTCGATGGCCAGGGCGAAGAGGTCCGGGCGGCGCTGGTCGCCGATCACCAGCAGGTCCTCGAAGCCTACCGTGGTGAAGTGCGCCGAGCGCGCCCCGCGACGCTCGAGAAGCGCGTTCGTGCCGCGGGTGGTCGCGAGGCGCATGGCGACGGGCGGCAGCTCGCCCCGGCGCGGCGTGCCGGTGATCAGCCGAGCCGCCAGCAGCGGCGCCTCCTCCCCCGAGCGCAGCTCCACCGCCGATCCCACGTCGAGACCGCGAAGGCCGCTTCCCGCCAACCGCACCGCGCCGGTGGCGGCGTCGTGGCCGATGATCTCCGCTTCGGCCTCACCCCCGATCTCCGACATCCGGAACCCGACCAGGAAGCCGTCGGGCATCGCGGCGGCGTCGAGCAGCCGTAGCCCGGTCTCGCCGTCCACCGCTTGCACGCGGTCCCGCAGCGCGCCGCTCGACAGAACCTTGCAGCGCCGCCAGGCGCCGTCGGGGTCCACGGCAACGCAGTCCGTGAAGGTCCCGCCGGTATCGATCCAGATCTGCCAGGGGCGAACAGAACTCATCGTGACCACCTGAAAAACGTTGGAACGTTCAAACGTTAGACGTTCGAACGTTCCGCCCGCCCACCCGGCAGCCGGGACGGCTGCCCCACAACATCGAGCCGTGGTCCTTTTTTGGGGCACGCGTCCCGCGTGCCGGAGGGTGGGGTGGGAACGTGCAAACGTTCCAACGTTCTAACGTTCAAACGACGCTCCGATGCCCTTGCCGGTGACGAGATACGTGGCAAAGCTCCCCAGCCAATGGCCGCCGGCGTAGTGCTCGCCGGTCACCGCGGCGAGGCCCGCCGTGCGGTGGGTATCGGCTGCCGCCTCGAGCGCCGCGCGCCTCGGGTCGTCCCCGGGCAAGCCGGCGAGGATCCCCTCCAGCATCCATGCCCGGCTCAGGTTGAGGCCGTCGAGGTGGGCGAGCTTGCCGTCCGCGCGGTCGGTGACTACGCCTACGGGCAGCCACGACGCACCGCCGTCGGTCGGAATCTGCGGCAGGAAACCGCCCAGCCAGACGGCGAACTGGCGCGGCGGCAGGATGCGCCGCATGAGGTCGGCTTCGGCGATGCAGGGCGAGAGGAAGTCCTGGCCGGAGGGCTCGTAGCCGAGAGGGCAGGACGCGTCCTCGAGATGGAAGCCGAGCGCCTTGCCCTTGATGAGGGCCTCCATCTCGTCGTCGCCGACGGCTCGCGCCCAGTCCAGGATCAGCCCGAAGGCGAAGGCCGTCTGGCTGTGCTCGCCGGTACGGATCGGGTAGTAGAGCTTCGGCAGCCAGCTGCGGATGCGGTTCGCGGCCTCGGTTTCGAGGGGCGCGAGGTTGGTGGCCCACGCCTGCGCCTGCTCGTCGTCCCAGCTCCGCAGCTCCTCGGCCAGGCACAGCAGCCACGCCAGCCCGTAGGGGCGCTCGAACGACTCGCGGCCCTCCCCGGCGAGGTACGCCGCCTCCGCGGCCATTTTCTCCGCGCCGAGGCTGCGGCCGAGCGCGGTCCTCGCTTCGGCCACGAACTCCGCATCGGGATAGAGCTTCGAGAGACGCACCAGCAGCCAGTGGCCGTGCACCGAGCTGTGCCAGTCGAAGCAGCCGTAGAAGGCCGGCGTCAGCTCCCGCGGCGGCGCCACGTCCTCGTCCGAGCTCATGACGTGGCCGATCTTGTTGGGATACTCCTGGTGTACGCACGCCAGGGCGAGGGCGGCGAAGCGCTCCACGGTCTCAGTGTTCATCGTCTCTTCCCCGGCGGCGCGGGCGCTCCCCGGCAGCCCGAGGACCGCCGCGATCAGACCGATGCCCAGTGCCG
>DATIVB010000147.1:0-9655 GCA_035466375.1 Chondromyces sp. | reverse complement strand
GGCCGGGGAGGCCGCGTTCTCGGTGATCGATCATATCAATCCGCCTCGCTCCGCGATGCGATGGGATGCCGTGGGGATGCGAATTCCGGATGCGGGAGTGATCGAAATGACAGGATATTCGAACATCGCGCGACTGAAACTCCCCGTTCGAACCTGCCGTCCGCACTACCGCATCCTTGGCTGAGCCCATCGCTCCAGGTCTGGAACGCGCTGAAATCGGTCACACCGACAATCTCACGAACGGTTACAACGATTCTGCGAGCAGCTCCGCGACGTCCCGGACCTCGAGCGAGAGGTCCATGGTCTTGACCGAGTCCTCGAACATCTGCAGGCAGTAGGGGCAGGCCACGGCGAGGATGTCGGCGCCGGTGGCCGCTGCCTGCTGGACGCGGATGTCGGACAGCCGCTCGCCCTTGGCGCGCTCGATCCACATCCCGCCCGAGCCGCCGCCGCAGCACAGGCTGTACTCGCGGGCGTAGTGCGGGATCTCGAGGAGCTCGAGGTCGGGGATCGCGGCGAGCACCGCGCGCGGCTCGTCGTAGACGCCCGAGGCGCGGCCGAGCGTGCAGGGGTCGTGGTAGACCACCTTCTTGCCGAGCGGCTTCGCGGGCGCCAGGCGCCCGGCTGCGATCAGCTCGGCGAAGAGCTGGGTCTGGTGCAGGGCCTTGAAGCCGGCGTCGAACTCGGAGTACTCCTTGACGAAGGTCAGGAGGCAGTGGGGCGAGGTGCAGACCGCCTTGCGCACGCCGGCCTCGGTGTAGACCGACGCGTTGCCGCCCGCCACCTGCTGGAAGACCTCCTCCGCGCCGACCCGGCGGATGGCCTCGCCGCAGCAGGACTCGGCGTCGCCAAGGATGCCGAAGGTGACGCCCGCGGTGCGCAGCACGTTGACGGTCGCCGCCGCGACCTTCTTCGCGCGCGGGTCGTAGGCCGGAACGCAGCACGGCGAGTAGAGGTAGTCCATGTCGGGGGTGAAGGCCTGCACCTCGAGCGACTCGGCCCACTGGCCGCGGTTCTCGCGCGGCTCGCCGAAGGGGTTGCCGGAGCTGCCGATGCGGCCCACGGCGTCGGCCAGCTGCGCGGGGTAGGAGCCGAACTCGACCAGGATGCGGCGGATGCCGCGCATGATGGTGGGCATGGAGACGTCGTGCGGGCACCAGGTGGAGCACGACTCGCAGCCCACGCAGCGGTAGACCTCCTCGACCTCGCGCTCGATCTGCTCGGTGTCCTCCGAGGTCATGATGGCGCCGAACTTCACCGACTGCGGCGTGCGGTAGACCGGGAAGAGCACGGTTTCCACGTGCGACCACGGGCACACCGCCATGCACTTGCCGCACTGGTAGCACTTGTAGGCGTCGCCGCCGCCCATGTCGAGGATGGCGTCGCGGATGTCCCAATCGGGCCTGACTCTGGCGTCCATCAGTAATCCTTTGGCAGCTCGTTGAGCTCCGCCCAGGTCACCACCGGCCCGTCCTTGCACACCGAGAAGGGGCCGACGTAGCAGCGGCCGCAGTGGCCGATGCCGCACTTCATCTTGTTCTCGAGCGTGGTCACAACCTGCTCGGGTGGGTACCCCGTCTTGCCGAGCGCCAGGAACAGGTAGTGGAGCATCACCGGCGGTCCGCACGCGATGACGATGCGGTCGGCGGGGTCGAGGGCGAGCTGTTCGAAGACGTTGGGCAACAGGCCCACCTCGCCGTCCCAGCCCTCGCCCTCGCCGCCGGGATCGACCGTGCGCACGACCCGCACCCCCTCGACCTCCTGCCAGCCCGGCATCTCCTCCTTGTAGACCATGTCGCCGACGGTGCGGGCGCCGTTCAGAATCACGATGTCGCCGAACTCGGCCTTGCGGTCAATGGCCTCGAGCATGGCCGAGCGCAGCGCCGCCATGCCGATGCCGCCGCCGATGAAGACCAGGTGCTTCCCCGTCCAGTCGTCGAGCGGGAAGTGGTTGCCGTAGGGGCCGCGGAAGCCGACGGTCTGGCCCTCCGACATGGCGCGCAGGGCGTTCGTGACCTTGCCGATGGCGCGGAAGGTGCACTCGATGGTGGGCGGCTCGGCGCCGCCGTTGGGGTGCCACGGCTTGTTGGCGATGGCAAAGACCGACTCGCCGGCGCCGAAGACCGTGAACTGGCCGAACTGGCCCGGCTGCCAGCCGCCGAACCCGCTCGCCTCGGCGTCGTCGATGAACTGCAGCCTGAGCGTGCGCACGTCGCGGGTCTCGTCCGCGAAGCCTGCGATGCGCATCAGGTTCGGGTGGTAGGGGTTGGCGGAGATCTCAGCGGGCTGCATCGGCGCCCTCCTCCTGGATGGCGGTGGCTGCCGCCGTGACGATCTCTGAGATGTCGAGGCCCGCCGGGCACAGGGCCGCGCAGCGCCCGCAGCCGACGCAGCGGAAGTGATCTTCCCCCTCTTCTCCAGTGAAGGAGAACTTGTGCAGCACCCGCTGGCGGTAGCGCTCGCCGCGGGTCGAGCGCGGGTTGTGGCCCGAGGCGTGCAGGGTGAAGAGACCGAAGGTGCAGGCGTCCCACGACCGGCACTGCTCGCCGCACCAGGCGTTGGCGTCGTGGTTCATGTCGAAGCACGAGCAACTGGGGCAGACATAGGCGCAGATGGAGCAGCCCAGGCAGTGCTCGGCGAGCTGCTCCCAGGCCGGGCTCGCGAAGCCGCCCTCGAGAAGCTTCGACCACTCCTGCGGTATCTCCTTGCGGGCGATCTGCTCCGCGACCTCACGCTCGAGGGCGGCGGCCCGGTCGCCGGAGCCCGCCGGCGCCGCGGCCCAGGCCTCCCCCGCGTCCCCTACCAGCGCCGCGCCCTTGTCGGTGACGACCGTCAGCACCCAGCCGTCGTCGACCGGCACCAGCTGCAGGTCGGCGCCCTCCTCGCCCACCGGCGAACCGCCCACCGCGGTGCAGAAGCACTCCGGATCAGCGGCCGCGCAGGCTGTTGTGACCACCGTCGTGGCTTCGCGGCGGGCGGCGTAGAGCGGGTCGATGGGGCCGCCGAGGAAGATCTCATCGAGCCTCGCCAGGCCCGCGGCGTCGCAGCTGCGGACGCCGAACAGCACCAGCGGCCGCTCGGGCCCCGGCGGGTCCTCGATGACGACGGCGTCGCCCTTCAAGCTGTAGGCGTAGAGCGCCTCCGAGCGCGGGAAGAGGAACTCCTTGGGCGACCAGCGGGTCTTGCCGCGGGGTGAGATCACGGCGCGCTCGGCGTCGGCGATCGGCCGGAAGACGGTGAGCCCGTCCTCGACCACCGGCGCCGCCACGGTCTGCCCGCCCCCGACCAGGCCCTGCAGCCAGGCCCGCATCTCCGTCTCGCTCAGCACCCAGGCCGTGCGATCCATCAGTCACTCCTCACAGGATGAACTCCTCGGCATCTTCCATCCGGAAGTCGACCAGCGCCGACTTGTGCTCGGGGTCGAGCCCGGCGGCGCCGAAGTGGCGCTCCACCTCGAGCGCCAGCTTGCGGTTGATGAGGTCGAGGCGGATGTCGGCGGGGCACACCCGCGCGCACTCGTCGCAGCCCGAGCAGCGGCCGGCGAGGTGGACCGCGCGGATGACGTTCCAGGCGCTGTTGCCGCGCTCGTCGATGGCGGTCGGCACCCACTGCGGGCGGTGCTTGTCGGCGATGCAGGACGAGCAGTAGCACAGCGGGCACACCGCCCGGCAGGCGTAGCAGCGCAGGCAACGGCCGAACTGGCGCTGCCAGAAGCGCCACCGCTCGTCGGCCGGCAGCGACTCGAGGTGGGCGATCTGGCGGTCGCGCGCATCCTCGGTGTCGGCCGACTCGGACGCGGGGTCGGCGCAGCTTTCGCGCACTCCGTCCACCGTCACCACCAGGTCGCACATGGGGTGCGGTGCGCCCGAGCACGCCAGGCACTTGTCGGCGAGATCGCCGTCCGGACGCACACCCTGGCACTGGATACCGATGAGCTGCACCTTCTCGCGCGTGATCTGTCCTTCACGGATGAGGCCCGTGATCGCGCCGAGGTCGCAGGTCTTGACCACCAGCGCCACCTTGTCGGCCTTTTCGAGGGCCGTCTTGGCGTAGGTAGCAAGGTTGTTGAGCGAGCCGGGGCCCCACTCGAGCTGCTGGCAGCCGGCCGCGTCCGTCACCGTGACAGGCACCAGGCGCCCCTCGAGCGAGCCCTCCCGGTAGCCGACGACCGCGGCGGCCCGGCCGCTGCTCAGCAGCTCGGACGCGGCCGCGCGCAGGTTGGCGCGCAGCGCCTCGAGCTCGCCGTCGGCGAGGGCTGCGGGGCCGCCGCCCCCGGCGGCCGGCAGCTCGGGTCCGTCCCAGGCTTCGGCGCCCGGCCGCGGCAGCGGCCCGGCCTCGGTGACCGCCGCGCTGACGTCCTTCACGACCCGCGCCCACTTGTGGCCCTCGGCCGCCGACACCCACGCGAAGTGGAGGCGCCTGAGGTCGATGCCGAGGAAGTCGAGCAGCGAGCGGAAGATGGTGAAGCGGCGCCGGGCCACCAGGTTGCCCTGCACGTAGTGGCAGTCCCCGGGGTGGCAGCCCGAAACCAGGACCCCGTCGGCCCCCTGCTCGAAGGCGCGCAGGATCATCAGCGGGCTCATGCGCCCGGTGCACGGGAAGCGCACCATGCGGACGGTCGCCGGGTACTCGAGGCGGGTGGTTCCCGCCATGTCGGCGCCGGCGTAGGTGCACCAGTTGCAGACCAGGGCGACGATCTGGGGCTGCCAGCCGTCGGGGACGGCGGCCGCGCCCGGACGTCGGACGGCGCTCGTTTGCAGGTCGCTCATCGTCCCAGCACCTCCGGCATCCGGCCGAGCGCCCCGAGCTGGGCGAAGACCTGCTCGTCCGAGTAGCCCGCGACGTCGATGAATCCGCCGCGGCAGGTCACGGCGCACAGGCCGCAGCCCTCGCACATGGCCGGGTTCGACCACGCCACCATCCGCTGCAGGTTGCCGTCGCGGTCGCGCACCTCCTGGCTCTCGATGGCGCCGTAGGGGCAGACCTGCAGGCACTCGAAGCACCCGGCGCAGGCGGCCTGGTTGACGGTCGCGGTGGTGGGGTCGCGCTCGAGGTGCTCGTGCGACAGCAGCTCCATGCCCTTGGAGGCCGCCGCCGAGGCCTGCGACACGGTGTCGGGGATGTCCTTGGGCGCCTGCGCGGCGCCGGCCAGAAAGATGCCCGCGGTCAGGGTCTCCACCGGCCGCAGCTTGGGGTGCGCCTCCTTGAGGAAGCCGTGCTCGTCGGCCGCGATCCGCAGCTTGCCTGCGATGGTGCCGTGGTCGGTGGGCTCCATGGCGGTCGCCAGCACCACCAGGTCGGCGTTGATCTCGACCTGCTTGCCGGACAGGGTGTCGACGCCCATCACCTTGAGCTTGCCGTCCTCCTCGTAGACCTGGCTGACCCGGCCGCGGATGTACATCACCCGCTCCTCCTCCATGGCGCGGTGGACGAACTCCTCGTAGCCCTTGCCGCCGGCGCGGATGTCCATGAAGAAGACGAAGGCGCGCGAGTCCGGCACCTTGTGGCGCAGCAGCAGCGCGTGCTTGGCGGTGTACATGCAGCAGATGCGCGAGCAGTAGGGCACGCCGTGCTTGGGGTTGCGCGAGCCGACGCACTGGATGAAGACCACGTCCTTGGGCTCGGCGCCGTCCGACGGCCGCCGCACCTCGCCTTCGGTCGGCCCCGAGGCCGACAGCATGCGCTCGAACTCGAGTCCGTCCATGACGTCCGGATAGACGCCGTAGCCGCACTCCCTCGCCTGCTGCCCGATCTGCAGGTCGTAGCCGGTGGCGACCACGATGGCGCCGACCCGGCGCTCGACGATCTCGGGCCGCATGTCGAAGTCGATCGCTTTGGGCTTGCAGACCTCGTCGCACTTGGCGCAGGCGAGCACCCGGAAGCCGGTCGGCGACTGCAGGTTGGCGTTGAGGCAGCGGTCGGCGTCGAGGGTGTAGGTGGAGGGGACGGCCTGTGGGAAGGGGATGTAGATCGCCTTGCGGCTCCTCAACCCCATGTCGAACTCGTTGCCGCCCGGCGACGGACAGACCGCGGTGCAGTCGCCGCAGGCGGTGCAGTCCTCGATCTTCACATAGCGCGGCTTCTTCTTGATGCGGACCGTGAAATTGCCGACGTAGCCCGACACCTCCTCGACCTCGGAGTAGGTCATGAGCTCGATCAGGGGGTGCCGCGATACCTGCACCATGAGCGGGGTCAGGATGCATTGCGAGCAGTCGAGGGTCGGAAAGGTCTCCGACAGCCGCGACATGTTGCCGCCGAGCGACGGCTCGCGCTCCACCAGCACCACCGGGTGCCCCGAGTTGGCGATGTCGAGGGCCGAGCGGATGCCCGCCACCCCGCCGCCGATCACCAGCGCGCGCTTGGTCACCGGCACCTCGACGGGGTCGAGCGGTTTGGCGCGCTTGACCCTCTCCACTGCCGCCGCCACCGTCTGGCAGGCCTTGGCCGAGGCCGCGATCGGGTCGTGGTGGACCCACGAGCAGTGCTCGCGGATGTTGGCCATCTCCACCAGGTGCGGGTTGAGCCCCGCCTGGGCGGCGGCGGCGCGGAAGGTGGGCTCGTGCAGCTGCGGCGAGCACGCCGCGATCACCACCCGGTCGAGCCCGTGCTCGCGGATGGCGTCGATCACCATCTGCTGGCCGGGGGCCGAGCACATGTAAGGGTAGTGCTCGGTGACCACAGCCCCCGGGACCTGATGGGCGAAGTCGACGACCTCGGTCACCTTGACGGTGCGGGCGATGTTCTCGCCGCAGTGGCAGACGAAGACGCCGACCTTGGCCATCTCAACTCCCCACGGGCGCGGGCTCGCCGGTCTTCGCGCCCTCGGCGTAGGTCTCGTTGAAGGCGGCGACGCCGGCGTCGAAGGCGCGCAGGTTGAGCTCCTCGGTGCCCTTCGGCACCGACTCGACCACCGCCTCGCGCATCTTCTCCACCGGTACGATCCGGGTGGCGGCGGCGAAGAAGCCGAGAATGACGATGTTCTGGACGATGGCCCGGCCGAGCTCCTCGGCGATCCGCGTCGAGGACACGCCGTAGGCGCGCTGCCCCGGCTTCGGCCGGATCTTCACGAGGTCCCTCTCGTAGACCAGGACGCCGTCGTCCTTGAGCTCGTCGCGGTACTTCTCGTAGCCCTCGGACGACATCACGACGAAGATGTCCGGGCGCCCGATGTAGGGGTAGAGCACCTCGGTGTCGCAAACCGCGAGGGTGGTCGAGCAGGCCGAGCCGCGGGCCTCGGGGCCGAAGCTCTGGATCATGGTCGCGTGCTTGCCGGCGTTGACCGCGCAGGCGTGGCCGATGATGTGGCCGGCGAGCACCACCCCCTGGCCGCCGAAGCCGGTGATCCGGATCTCGGTGCGCTCACTCATGGATCCAACCTCCCTCCGGCGGCATCGGCACGTAGCGCTCGCCGAGCACCCTGGTGTAGTGGTCGTGCATCATGTCCAGGAAGGTCGGCCGCTGCTCGTCGATGAAGTTGCCGCAGATGAACCGCTCCTGGTAGCCGATCTCGACCTCGCGGGTGTCGGCGCCGTGCCGGATCTCGGAGTTGTCGTGGTAGAACTTCAGCAGCGAGAGCCCACTGCCGAGGCGGTTGAGCCGCGCGTACAGGGTCGGGCACGGCGCGATCACCTCGATGAAGCGGAAGCCCTTGCGGTCGAGCGCGGTGGTGATGCACTTGGTGAGGCGGCGGATGTGCAGGCAGGTCCAGCGCGAGACGAAGGTGGCGCCGCACGAGGCCGCGAGGTGCGGCAGGTTGAAGGGGCGCTCGAAGTTGCCGAAGGGCATGGTCGAGGAGCGCGCCGTCTCCGGCGTGGTCGGCGCGTTCTGGCCGCCGGTCATGCCGTAGATGAAGTTGTTGACCAGGATCACCAGCAGGTCCATGTTGCGGCGCGCGGCGTGGATGAAGTGGTTGCCGCCGATCCCCGACAGGTCGCCGTCGCCCGAGAACACCACCACCTCGAGCTCGGGCCGGCCGAGCTTGAGCCCGGTGGCGAAGGGGATGGCGCGGCCGTGGGTGGCGTGGAAGGCGTCGAGGTTCATGTAGCCGGCGACGCGGCCGGTGCAGCCGATGCCGGAGACGATCGCGGTCTTGTCGAGGTCGACCCCCGACTCGCCGAGCGCGGTGGCGAAGCACTTGACCACGGTGCCGATGCCGCAGGTCGGGCACCAGATGTGGGGCATGCGGTCCATCCGCAGGTAGGGTGCGATGGGGTGGTCTTCTGGGCGGGGAGCGGTTTCCTGGACCTCGGTGCTCATCGCGCTGCCTCCACGATCGCCTGGCAGATGACGCGCGGGTCGTGCACCCCGCCGCCGCCGTGACCGACCAGAACCGCCGGCGCCTTGCCGGCGGCGCAGCGCTCCACCTCGAGCACCATCTGGCCGTAGTTGATCTCGGGAACCACGAAGGCCTTGACCCGACCCGCGAGCTCGCGGATGCGCTTCTCCGGGAAGGGCCACACCACCACCAGCCGCAGGAAGCCGACCTTGACCCCCTCGGCGCGCGCGAGGTCGATGCCGGCCCGGGTCACCCGCGCGGTGATGCCGTAGGCCACCACCACCACGTCGGCGCCCTCGATGTCCTCCTCCTCGTAGCGCACGATGCGGTCGGCATTGAGCCGGATCTTGTCGATCAGGCGGTGGACGTTCTCCTCCTGGCAGCCCACCGACATCACCGGGTAGCCGCGCTCGTCGTGGGTCAGGCCGGTGGTGTGGAAGCGGTAGCCGTCGCCGGCCCGCACCATTTCCGGCACCGGGCTGCCGTTGACCGCGTAGGGCTTGTACTCGCCGGGCTTCTTGGCGGTGAGCCGGCGCGGCACGATCTCGATCTCGTCGGCGGGCGGGATCACCACCTTCTCGGTCATGTGGCCGACGCACTCGTCCATCATGAACATCACCGGCACCCGCCAGGTCTCGGCGAGGTTGAAGGCGTCGATGGTGAGGTCGAACGCCTCCTGCGGCGACTGCGGGCTCAGGGCGATGAGCTCGTAGTCGCCGTGCGAGCCCCAGCGCGCCTGCATCATGTCGGCCTGGCCGACCATGGTGGGCAAGCCGGTGGAGGGTCCGCCGCGCTGCACGTTGACCACCACGCACGGCGCCTCCATCATGGTCGCGAGCCCGATGTTCTCCATCATCAGCGAGAAGCCCGGCCCCGAGGTGACGGTCATGCACTTGCTGCCGGTCCACGCGCCGCCGGCGACCGCCGCCATCGAGGCGAGCTCGTCCTCCATCTGGATGAAGGTGCCGCCCATCATCGGGAAGCGTTGCGAGATGCGCTCCACGACCTCGGTCGAGGGCGTGATCGGGTAGCCGGCGACGAAGCGGCAGCCGGCGGCCATCGCCCCTTCACCGCACGCGTAGTCTCCGTCGAGGTAGTGGACGCCGGTCAGCACGCCAGCAGGATCGGCCTTCAATTGAGACCTCCCTCCGCCGCCGCCTCCGCCGCGTCCGCGGGGACGCAGAAGATCGCGAAGTCGGGGCAGATCATCTCGCACAGATTGCAGTTCACGCACTCGCCGTCCTTGACGATCTCGGGCGGGTGGTAGCCCTTGAGGTTGAAGCCCTCCGAGAGGACGAGGACGTCCTTCGGGCAGTACTCCACGCAGAAGCCGCAGCCCTTGCATCGGTCGGCGAGCACGATCACCCGCCCGTGGGGCAC
>DATIVB010000146.1:0-7948 GCA_035466375.1 Chondromyces sp. | reverse complement strand
GGCCGCTCCATCTGCTTTTCGAACGTCGGCTACGGCCCGCTCGCCATCCGCAGCCAGTCGCCGTTCCAGGGGCTCCGTCTGTCGATTCCGCCGCGCACCCCGTCGACGCTGGCCGGTGGCGAGCACCAGGTGAGGGTCGCGACGACGTGGACCAACCTGTGGGCGGTCGACGAGGGGGCCTTCGACCCGGCCGGCGGCGAGCTCGGCTCCTACGTCTTCGACACCGAATCCCTGGACGTGAACCTGAGCTACTCCTACGGTATCAGCGACACCTTCGAGGCCGAGCTCGCCTACGAGCAGAGGTGGCGGTTCGGCGGCGTGATGGACGGTTTCATCGAGGGCTTCCACGACCTCTTCGGGCTCGGTCAGGCCGGCCGCGATCAGTGGCCCCGCGACCGCAGCTTCATCTTCATCGATCCCGGCGACGGCGGGCCGCCGCTGGTCCGCGACGAAAATGCCGACAAAATCATTGCGCAGAGCCTGCTCGCCACCTTCCAGCACAATGTGAGCTGCGGCGGCGAGAACCACCCCGCGCTCTCCTGGTCCGCGACCGTCCGCAGCGGTATCGGCGGCGAGGACCTCCAGGGGGGCGACTTCGATGTCTCCGTCTCGGCGGCGGCGTCCCAACGGCTCGGCAACTTCTACGTCTACCTGACCCTCGGCTACGCGTGGTTCGGCAGCGACGCCATCGACG
This sequence comes from Chondromyces sp., assembly GCA_035466375.1. Classification (GTDB taxonomy): domain Bacteria; phylum Acidobacteriota; class Thermoanaerobaculia; order Thermoanaerobaculales; family Sulfomarinibacteraceae; genus Sulfomarinibacter. The sequence continues at coordinate 7,254 of DATIVB010000146.1, read as the reverse complement.
GCCTCGAGCTCGAGGACAGTCAGTTCTCGATCCTCGCGGCCGGCGAGTGGCGGTTCGCACCGCGGATGTCCCTGGTGTTGCAGTACCTCGGCAGCGAGGGCGTGACGGTCGGTCTCGACCCCTTCAGCGAGTTTTCGCACGAGGTGGTCGTCGGATGGAAGTGGGAGGTGCGGCAGGCCGGCGTCCTCGAGATCGGGCTCCTGGAGAACATCGTGACCTTCGACAACAGCCCGGACTTCGGCGTGCACGCGGCCTTCACACAGCGATTCTGACTCGATCCACCCGGTGGATCGAGTCAGAATCGCAGAAGGTCGAACGCGGTTACCAGCCTCTGACGGGGTGCCACTCGTCGACGACCTCAGTGTCGCGGACCACGTGGTAGCGCTCGAAGCAGGCAGCCGCGAGGCAGGAGTGGTTGGGGAGGATGCGGAGGCGGGTGCCTGGTCGCAGCGCCTCGATTCCCGGGCCGCACAGCTTCCCGTGCTCCTGGGTCAGGGCCGTGATCGTGAGCCCCGGCAGGGGGTGCTGGTCGTCGGTGGCCACGGGCAGGCCGAATCCGCACCCGGCGTCCACGTGGACCGGGCCGGGGTCCTTGCTGAGGGCGAGGGCGCCGGCGTCGATCACCGCATGGCCGTAGGAGGGGTGGACGCTGATCACGGTCGTCAGCACCGAGAACGCGATCTCGTCGAGATCGCAGCTGCCGATGGCGGTCTGGTAGGCGTCGTAGAAGACGTAGTTGCCCGGCCGCACCTCGGTGATCCCGGCGAGGTCGTCGATGGCGCGGATGGTCGGCGTCGAGCCGACGCTGACCTCGCGGACCTCGACGCCGAGGTCGCGCAGTTGGGCCGCCAGCGCGGTCATCACGTTGCGCTCCTCGCACGCCAGTTCGAAGGCCTCGGCGCGGTTGCGGGCGCGGTAGGCGTGGCCGGCGTGGGTGAGCAGGCCTCTGAAGTCGATGTGCTCCGAGTCGGCGAGGCGGCGAACCATCCGTTCGGCGAGCTCGTCGTCGGGCTGGACGCCCGAACGCTGCCCACCGCAGTCGATTTCCAGGTAGACCGGCAGTGCGATGCCGCGGGACGCCGCCAGTTCCTCGATCGCGCGCACCGTTTCAGGGTGGTCGACGATGAGGTTGAGAGCGTCGATACCGGTGTGGAGATCGGCGGCGTCGGAGATCTTCTGCGGTGCGATGGGCACCGCGTAGGTGATGTCGGTGAAGCCGCCGCTCGCGAACGCGGCCGCCTCGGCGAGGGTGGAGACCGTCACACCCCCGAAGTGGAGGTCGGTCTGGATGCGGGCGATCTCGAGGCACTTGTGGGTCTTGACGTGGGGCCGCAGCCGGACGCCGAGCCGGCGCGCTTTGTCGGCCACCCGTTGCGCATTGCGCTCGAGCTGATCGAGGTCGACGAGCGCGCAGGGCGTCGGGAGGTCGTGCAGGTGCACGGGGTGAGGGTACCAGAGATCACATCGTTTGAACGTTCCAACGTTCGAACGTTTAACGTTCCGCTCACCCACCCACAGCAAGGACTCCGGTGCAGGTTCGTTTCGCGAGCAGGGGCAGGAGCAGTGGCAGCTGCAGTGGCCGGAGTCAGTGGCAGCGGCAGTGGACAGCGACAGTGTCCAGGTGGGCGCGTGAGCATTGACCCGATCATCACCTCTGGTTGAGCAGCCGCCAGGTCATGGCGCGGACCTCGTCGAACGTCGCCAGCACATTTGCAGTGCCGGGACCATCGACGACTCCGGCGTGAGCCAGCAGCCGGAGATGGCTGTCCACCTCCTTGGCCGAGGCATAGGCGATCCGCCAGAAGTGCTGCCGGTCCCGTCCGGACCGGCCCTGCCCTTCGGCGAGGTTGGCGGGGACGGAGCTCGCGGAACGGATCACCTGATCGGCAATCGACTTCAAGGGCGCCGGCACCCTCATGACGAGCCTGATGGCGGTGCCTGCGGCTTCCAGGGCCTTCGAGTGGGCAAAGAGGTCGGTTGTCGTGAGGGCGTCGAGCATGGTCACCTCCGGGTCGTTCATGGTTTTCCCTCAATGCCGGTGGGGCAGCCGGAGTCCAGGGTGCCTCGCACCGGGCCCCGGGCCCGGCTTGCCCTTGACTCCGGCTGCCCCAGCGGCTATCTCTTGACCTGAACGACCCGGAGGTGGCCATGCCGCGGTCGCGCCGCTGGCTCACTGCCACGGATGCGGCTCTCTGCCACTGAAACTGCCACTGAGACTGTCACTGTCATCTGCCACTGTCACTGAAGCTGAATCCGGGCACGGAGACGTACACGGGTCGTATCCGATGCCTCCATCCCATGCAATTCCGGATGAGCCGAACGTTCAACGTTCGAACGTCGTGCTGCCGAGGACTGCGGGCGACGACGTGTTCTCACCGCTCATGAGAAGAGTACTGTCGCCGCAGCTCCCTGCGCATGAGCTTGTTGGAGGCGGTGCGGGGGAGGGATTCGACGACGACCAGGTCGTGGATCTTGAACAGCGGGTTGAGCTCGGCCGCCAACAGCGCCGAAAGCTCCCGCCGCAGGCCCCCGGGGTCGGCGTCGGCGGACGGCACGGTGAAGACCACCAGCTTCTCGGCACCCTCGCCCTCGGGCTGCACCGCCACCGCCGCCGCCTCGTAGACCGCGGGATGGTGCTCGAGCACCCGCTCGAGCTCGAGCGAGGAGACCTTGATGCCGCCGAGGTTCATGGTGTCGTCGGCGCGGCCCTGGGCCCGGAAGTAACCTCCCGGCAGCCGCGCCACCTGGTCCCCGTGGCGGCGCAGGACCTCGCCGTCGGGGCCCGAAGGACAGCCCTCATGGTAGACGGCATCGTGGTCGCGGTTGAGGAGGCGCTGCGAGAGGCCGATGGACGGCGGCACCAGGAAGAGCTCGCCCTCCTCGTTGTCGGCCACCGGTCGCCCCGACTCGTCGAGGACGACGACGTCGAGGCCCAGCGCGGGGGTCGAGAAAGCAGCCGGCGAGGCCGCCTGCAGCACCGATCCGGTGAGGTGGCCGCCGCCGATCTCGGTACCGCCGCAGTACTCGATGATCGGCGCACGGTAGCCGGCGCGGCTCATCAGCCACAGATAATCGCGGCGGTTGGACGGCTCGCCGGTGGAGGAGAGGATCCGGATCCCCGACCAGTCGAGGCCCTCGCAGGCACCTCCGTCGCGCCACGCGCGGACCAGCGACGGCACCACCCCCAGCATCGTCACTCCGGCGCGGCGCACGAACTCGGCGAACCCGCGGCCCGAGGGCAGGCCCTCGTACAGCGCGATGCAGGCGCGGTTCGTGAGCGCGGCGTAGATCAGCCACGGTCCCATCATCCAGCCGATGTTGGTCGGCCAGGCGACCACGTCCCCGGGCCGGATGTCGTGGTGGAAGTGGCCGTCCATGGCGCACTTGAGCGGCGTCAGGTGGGTCCAGGGGATGGCCTTGGGGTCGCCGGTGGTGCCGGAGGAGAAGAGGATGTTGGTGATGTCCTTCGGCTCTCGCGAGATCGATTCGAACACCGGCTCATCGGCGAGCAGTTCGTTCCACCAGATGTCGCCGGCGCGCAGCTCCGGTCGCCCGCCGTCGCGCCCGGGGATGACGACGGCGCGCGGCGCCCGCGCCTCCCGGACCGTGTCGTACAGCGCGATGGTGCGTCCGCCTCGCGTGAATCCCGGGACCGTGACCACGGCGGCGGCGCCCGCGATTTCCAACCGGCGCGCGAGCTCCGGCGCCGCGAAGCTGTCGGCGATGGAGACCACCGTGCACCCGGCGCGGATGATGCCGAGGTAGGCGGCGATGCACTCGAGGTTCATGGGCATGTAGAGGGCGATGGCGGCGCCCGGTGTAAAGCCGCGCGCCGCGAGGCCGCCCGCGACCCGGTTGACCAGGGCCTCGAGCTCGCCGTAGGTGGTGGTCTCGATCGTCTGCGAGCCCTCACGGCCGAGCACGACGGCGATGGTGCAGCCCGACGCCTGGAAGCAGGAGTCGCTGATGTTGAGCCGCGCGCCGGGCAGCCACAGGGGCTGCGTCGGGCCGGCGGCGAGGTCGAGCGTGTCGTCGGGTTGTCGCGCAAAGGCGATGCCGAGGCGATCGATCGCGCGCCGCCAGAACTCCGCGCGGTGTTCCACCGACCAACGGTGCAGCTCCGGGTAGTCTGCGACGCCGACCTCGCGCATCAGCGCCGTCAGGTTCGACTGCTGGATCGACCGCGCGTCGGGCACCCACGCCGGCGGCGGCGGCAGCGAGGGATCGCGGTCGCCGTAGATCTCGGTGAACCGCGCCCACTGCTCGGCAAACGGCGTCTCCGGACGGCGCCGGACCTCGTCGACGTAGGCCAACCACCGAGCCGCCTGCGGATCGATCCTCGGAGTGCTCATCGCTGCTGCGTTCAACATGGGCTGCTCGGAGGCCATTCCGGAGGAGAAGTTCTCAATTCTCAATTTTGAATTCTCAATTCCCATCCACCCTCCCGAGCACGGGGGGTGGGTGGAAATTAAGAATTAAGAATTAAGAACTAAGAACTGAGAGCTACGCTCTCAGCGTCGCTCTTCGTTGTCGCGGTCGATCCGTACCACGTCCTCGGGTGGCAGGAGCTCGAGCAGGCGGTCGAGCGCTGCGGACACGTGGGCGCCGTCCACCCCCTCGAGGCTGATCCAGAGCCTGAAATCCGACTCGCCGAAGCGCGGGTAGGAGCCGATCTTGACGTCGGAGTACTCGGCGACCACCGTGTTCAACAGCGGTGCGATGCGGCTCTCGTCGGAACGCAGGTAAAGGCCGCTCAGCACCTTGACCGTGCCCTTGAGCTCGCGGCGGAGGCTCGGCAGCTTGGCTGCGAAGAGCCGCGGCACCCCGGGGAAGAGATAGACGTTGCGGCACACCACCAGGGGCAGCAGCCCGTCGCCGCCGCCGAGCAGCCGGCTTCCTTCCGGAACCTCGGCCATGCGCAGCGCCGCGTCCGTGAAGCGCTCCTTCCAGAAGCCGCGGATCATCGCCTCGAGCTCGGGGTGGACCACCACGCCGAGACCGAAGGCGGCGGCGACGCCGCGCACCGTGCAGTCGTCGTGGGTCGGACCGACGCCGCCCGAGGTCATCACCACGTCGTAGCGCTCGGAGCAGGCTGCGACCTCGGCCGAGATGGTCGGGCAGTCGTCGCCGATGACCACGATGCGCTGCAGGTCGACCCCGAGGTCGACCATGAGGTCGATGAGCAGCGGTGTGTTCTCGTCGCGGAACTTCCCGCTCAGGAGCTCGTCGCCGATGATGATGGCAGCAGCCGTCGTCATTTTGGGAGTATAGCTTTGATGAGTTTTGAGTTTTGAGTTTTGAGTTGCCGCTCACCCCCCGCCACCGGTTGTGAGCACTCGACGGCTCAGGGTGGGTGGGTGGGGCGTGCGGCGGAGGTGCCGGGCTCCCTCTCGAAAGCCCCTACCAGAGCTCTCCGCCGAAGAAGCGGCCGTGGAATACGACGAGTGCGACGAACACCGCGACGCCGATCAAGGCGAGGGGGAATGACATCTCGTCGACGGCGAGGCGGTTGCGACCGCGCGCGATGGCGCCGAACGGCAGCACCGAGGTCTGCCTGCAGAACTCCACGAACGGCTCCCCCTTCGTTCGTTTGATCCGTGCATCCATGTGGTAGGCACCGAGCACTCCCACGACGACGAACGAACCGAAGAAGGCGACGTCGCCGACCGTGCCGTTGGCGAGGAGATGGGCGAGCCCCCACAGTGCGAACGCCATGTTCATCGGGTGACGGGTGATGCGGAGCACTCCGCGGGCCTGCGTCTTGGCCGGCGCCATGCTGGCCGGGCTCGGGGTCGCCAGTGACTGAAAAAAGAGCAGCAGGGCGAACAGCACGAGCACGCCCGCGACGATCCGTTCGGGCCAGAAGGGAAGCTCCCACAGCACCGGACCGAGGTGTCGGTTCTGCCACCACAGCACCGCCGCCGGGCCGAGCGTCCCGAAGGACACCAGCGTGTAGAGACCACGAAAAGGCCACTGGCCGAGCTTTTCCACCAGTCCCCGACGGATTTCCCCATGCGAGAGGCCGATGTGGGTCAACATGAAGAGGATCGAGAACACGACGATGAGAGTGAGGATCATGGGGGGAGTATATCTTTGTGGATTTCGGATTTCGGATTTCGGATTTCGGATTTCGGATTTCGGATTTTTCCCCACCCACCCGGTCTCATCGTTTGAACGTTTGAACGTTCCACGTTAGAACGTTCCACCCAGCCGCCCACGGAACCTGCGGCGTTGCGGGTCCACACAAAGACGGGGGTAGGAGCAGTGGCAGCTGCAGTGCCCGGGGACAGTGGCAGCGGCAGTGGGCAGCGACAGTGTCCAGGCGGGCGCGTGAGCACAAACCCGCTCATCCCATCGCTTTGAGCAGCCGCCAGGTCATGGCGCGCACCTCGTCGAATGTGGCCAGCACGGTGGTAGTGCAATGCTCATCGACGACCCCGACGTGGGCCAGCAACCGGAGTGGGCCATACCGCGGTCGCGCCGCCTGCTCGCTGCCTCGGCCGCTGCCACGGACGCGGCCCTCTGAAACTGAAACTGTCACTGAAACTGCCACTGAGACTGTCACTGCCATCTGCCGCTGTCACTGAAGCTGAATCCGGGCACGGAAATGCAGACGGGCACGGGTCGCATCCGATGCCGCCTTCTCATGCTATTCCGGATGAGGCGGACGGTTGAGCGGCAGCAGCTGCTACGCCCTGCTGATCGGGAAGGCGAGGACGTCGGCGATGTCGCGGGTGCCGGCGGCGAGCATGACCAGCCGGTCGAGGCCGAGGGCGACGCCGGCGCAGTCGGGCAGGCCGTGCTCGAGGGCGGCGAGGAGGCGCTCGTCGACCGGCACCTCGGGCAGGCCCGCTGACCTGCGCACCTCGTTGTCGCGCTCGAAGCGCTGCCGCTGAGCTTCCGGTTCGGTGAGCTCGTGGTAGCCGTTGGCGAGCTCGACCCCTTCGACGAAGACCTCGAAGCGTTCGTCGAGCGGCGGGTCGCCGGGTTGGATTCGGGCCAGGGCGGCCTGCGACGCGGGGTAGTCGGATACGAAGCTCGGCTGGCAATGGCCGAGCTTCGGCTCGACGAGGTGGGTCAGGGCCAGGTCGAGGAGGTCGTCGCGTCCGAGCGCGGTGGTGGATCGCACACCGAAGGCCGCGGCACGGGCGCGCAGCGCCTCGTCGGGCTCGCGGTGCGGGTCGAAGCCGGCATGGCGCTCGAAGGCCTCGGCATAGCTCAGACGCTCGCCGGAGCGGGTGCCGAGGACCTCGG
>DATIVB010000145.1:0-2384 GCA_035466375.1 Chondromyces sp. | reverse complement strand
GTGGTCCTTCGCGCCAGGCTGCGGCCTGCGGAACGGCCGCCGTCCATGATTCTGCTCGCCGGCCCCGTGCTGGTCGTCGTCGCCGTGCAGGCGCTACGGGTCGCTGCGCCCTCCGCCGTCGGCGAGCTCGCCCTGCCGCTGATCGCGCTCGGCCTCGCCCTCGATCCCGGAGCCTTGCCGCTGGTGGTCCTGGGCGTGGTGCGCCGGCTGCGGGCGGGCCGCCCTCCTGAAGGCGGCGATCGCGGTGAAGATCCGCAGCCGTGAGAAGATCGGGCGCGCAATATCGGGTCAATTGGGAGATTCGATTTCATGAGCAGCTATTTTGTCGCCCTCATCACGGTCAAGGATCCGGAGCAGTACGGGCGCTACCTCGAGGGTTTCATGCCGATCTTCGAGCGCTACGCCGGTGAGGTGCTGGCGGCCGACGACGCGCCCGAGGCGCTGGAGGGCGAGTGGCCGGCGGCGCGCACCGTGATCATCCGTTTCCCGAGCGACGAGGAGCTCCTGCGGTGGTATCGCTCGCCGGAGTACCAGCAGCTCATCGAGCTGCGGCGGTCGGCGGCCGAGGGCTCGATCGCGATGGTCCACGGCCTCGGGTGAACGTCCCTGGCCGCTTGCGGCTGTGGCTCGGCGCGTCCCTCCTGGTGACGGCCTGCGGCAGCCCGCCGCCGGGAGTCGTGTGGGTCCCGGGCGATGGATTCGCGGCTGCCGTGAGCGTCTCCGTCGACCTCGCAGGAGACCGCACCGTGCGGGTCGGCGAGGAGCTGATCCTGCACGCGACTCGCACCAGCGGGCCGTGGCGGCAGGTTGCCGCCGATTCCCTCGAGCAGGGTGCGTGCTGGCTGGTGCGGCCGCCAGCCGACGTGGAGCGGGAGGTCCAGGCAAGCGTCAGGTGGGTGGTGGAGCCCGAAGGGCACGCGACCTTCAATCTTCCACGCCCACCCGAGCTCCATCGCCGGACCGTGACCTTCGCGGCGGCCGGCACCTACCGCCTGTGGGCGCTGAGCCACGCCTGGTGTGGCGATCCGGTGGCGAGCGATGCCGTCGAGGTGGTCGTGGTCGAGTGAAGGTCTCTCGGAAGCGTGTCCCGGCTCGGTGCGTAGTGATTGACAGGGCTCGGTGGAGCGCGAGACCGGGAGGATGAACCATGGGTCTGTTATCACGCTCATCCGCCTCGACTGAAGAAGTGGCAGCCCGGTACCTGGTCGTTGGCATGGAGGTCGCCTGCCCGCAGTGCCGGAACAAGCTCTTCCGCTCGCGCAAGGCGCAGCTCAACACGGCCGCCATGTCCTTTCTCAACCTCGACTGGGCGAACCCGGTCGCCTGGGACCTCAACAGCCATCAGTGCGATGCTGGTGAAGAGATTACCTCGAGGAAGCCGCCGCCCAGCCTGGCGGCCGTCAACGACTGAGGCTGACGACGGAAACGTCGATGGAGGGAGCTGTCACGATGGAGACAATTTTTCGCACGGAGGAAAGGGGCTTCCGTCACGCGTTCTGGTGGATCGGGCTGGGCTTTTTTGCCGTTTGTGCGATTGCGGCCGCGTCAAGCGGCGAGCGCGGAGCCGCGGTGGTGCTGGGCGTCTTCGCATTGGCCTGCGGCCTCGGCCTCGCCGCACGGACAACTGTCGAGCTCGACGGCAAAGCCCTTGTGGTGAGGACCTGGCTCGGAATCCATTGCATGACCTGGGACGAAGTGGAACGGGTCGAGACTGATGGCGTGTGCCTGGTGCTGGTCGGTGCCGGAAAGCAGCTGCCTCTCGCACCCGCCGCCTGGGCGAAGAGCAGCGGTGCGGCTGCGCGGACCTTTCTGGAGCGCGAGCTCGAGACCCGCGGGGTGCCCCGGAACTTCAATCCGCGTGCCTCGCGGATGGTCTGTCGAGGCACGAAGGCTCAGAACGTCAGAAGCTGACACCGCAGCTTGGCCGCGGCGATCGACCGGCGCGCCCGGGCTCTCGACGTCGATGTGCATCCGAAGAGCTTCGCACCTTCGTTCGCGAGGATTCGGAGAGCCTTGAGCAAGTGATGGGGCATCCCAGCGCCGTCCGTGCCCTGCGCTGCGTCCTCCGCAGCAGCCGAGTCTGAGCTCGGCGTCACTCCCCGCCGCAGCAGTCGGCGGCCGCCTCGGTAGGCGTCGGGGCGCTGCCATGTATCTGCTGGTGGCGGGTGACGGCGGCCTCCACCGAGGCCGGGCGGCCGAGGATGGCGTAGAGACCGAGGCCGACGAGGAGCACCGCGGTGACGGCCGGCACGTGTCTGCGCAGCGGCGCGCTCACAAGCTGCGCCCCGAGGCCGACCGCCAGCAGGGCGGGCACGGTTCCGGCCCAGAATGCGGCCATCACCGCAGCCCCGTTGAGCGCCGAACCCGTTCCCGCCGCCGTGACC
>DATIVB010000144.1:0-2280 GCA_035466375.1 Chondromyces sp. | reverse complement strand
CCGGCTCATGGGCGCCGATGTCGAGGACATCACCGCCGAGCACTGCTTCTACATCGAGGCCGGGCGCGAGCTGACGGCGGCGCAGTGGCGCACCCTCGACTGGCTGCTGGCCGAGACCTTCGAGCCGCACCGCTACGGCGCGCGGAGCTTCCTGGAAGCCGGCCGCGGCATCGTTCTCGAGGTCGGGCCGCGCATGAGCTTCACCACCGCGTGGTCGACCAACGCGGTCTCGATCTGCCGCGCGTGCGGGATCGACGCCGTGCGCCGCATCGAGCGTTCCCGGCGCTGGCTCGTCCACACCACAGCGGCGGTCTCCGAGGCGGCAGGCCGCGAGTTCCTGGCCCCGCTCCACGACCGCATGACCGAGACCCGCTACCCCGAGCCGCTGACGAGCTTCGCCACCGGCCTCGTCCCCGAGCCGGTGGCGACGGTGCCGGTGCTGGCGGAGGGCCGCGCCGCCCTCGAGCGCCTCAACCGGGAGCTCGGCCTCGCCTTCGACGACTGGGACCTCGACTACTACACCCGGCTCTTCCGCGAACGCATGCGCCGCGACCCGACCGACGTCGAGTGCTTCGACATCGCACAGTCCAACAGCGAGCACTCGCGCCACTGGTTCTTCAAGGGCCGCCTGGTGATCGACGGCGAGCCCGCGCCCGAGCACCTGTTCGCGATCGTGCGCCGCCCCTTCGAGGCGAACCCCAACAACAGCGTCATCGCCTTCCACGACAACTCGAGCGCCATCCGCGGCTTCCGGACCACCGCCCTGGTGAGCAGCGACCCCCGCCGGCCGGCGCCGCTGACCGCCGCCGACCTCGAGCTCGACGTGACCCTGACCGCAGAGACCCACAACTTCCCCTCCGGCGTGGCGCCGTTCCCGGGCGCCGAGACCGGCACCGGCGGACGCATCCGCGACACCCACGCCACCGGCCGCGGCTCGCTGGTGGTGGCCGGAACCGCCGCCTACTGCGTCGGCAATCTGCAGCTGCCCGGCGACCCGTTGCCGTGGGAGGACGCGGCCTTCCGCTACCCGCCCAACCTCGCCTCGCCGCGGGTGATCGAGATCGAGGCCTCCAATGGGGCTTCGGACTACGGCAACAAGTTCGGCGAGCCGGTGATCGCCGGCTTCACCCGCTCGGCCGGGCTGCGCCTGCCCGACGGCGAGCGCCGCGAGTGGATCAAGCCGATCATGTTCTCGGGGGGCATCGGCCAGATCGACGACCGCCACACCGCCAAGGGGGGGCCGGAGCCCGCGATGCTGGTGGTCAAGATCGGCGGCCCGGCCTACCGCATCGGCATGGGCGGCGGCGCCGCTTCCAGCCTGGTTCAGGGCGACAACCCCGAGCACCTCGACTTCAACGCCGTGCAGCGCGGCGACGCCGAGATGGAGCAGAAGGTCAACCGCGTCATCCGCGCCTGCTCGGAGCTCGGCCCCGACAACCCGATCGTCAGCATCCACGACCAGGGGGCGGGCGGCAACTGCAACGTGCTCAAGGAGATCGTCGAGCCGGCCGGGGCCCGCTTCGAGATCCGCGAGATCCCGCTCGGCGACGACAGCCTGTCGGTGCTCGAGATCTGGGGAGCCGAGTACCAGGAGAACGACGCCCTCCTCCTGCGCCCCGAGCACGAGGAGCTGTTCCGATCGCTGTGCGCGCGCGAGCGGGTGCCGGTGGCTTTCGTCGGCCGGGTGACCGGCGACGGCCGCGCCGTGGTGCACGACGCCGCCGACGGCTCGACCCCGGTCGACCTGGCGCTCGCCGACGTGCTCGGCGAGGTGCCGCAGAAGACCTTCGAGCTCGAGCGCTCGCACCCGCGCCGCGACCCGCTCGAGCTGCCGCCGGGCCTCGGCCCGGCCGAGGCGCTCGAGCGCGTGCTGCGGCTGCTCTCGGTGGGCTCCAAGCGCTTCCTGACCACCAAGGTGGACCGCTCGGTGAGCGGCCTGGTGGCGCAGCAGCAATGCGCCGGACCGCTGCAGCTCACGGTCGCCGACGTGGCGGTGATCGCGGGCAGCCACTTCGCCACCACCGGCGCCGCCACCGCCATCGGCGAGCAGCCGATGAAGGGTCTCGTCGACCCGGCGGCGATGGCGCGGATGGCGGTCGGCGAGGCGCTCACCAACCTGGTGTGGGCGCGGGCCACCGCGCTGGCGGACGTGCGCTGCTCGGCCAACTGGATGTGGGCGGCCAAGCTCCCCGGCGAGGGCGCCGGCCTGTACGACGCGGCGGTGGCCATGAGCGAGCTCATGATCGAGCTCGGCATCGCCGTCGACGGCGGCAAGGACAG
>DATIVB010000143.1:0-2344 GCA_035466375.1 Chondromyces sp. | reverse complement strand
GTTCCATGAGGACCTCCCACATTGTCGCACGGTGCGCCGGGTGCCGCCCGGGCGCAGCGGGTAAGCGGAGCGGGCGGCCCACGAATTCCACGCCGCGTGCTGCGCGCCGCCGGCGACCGTCGCCCGCAGGCGGTTCAAAGGCTCGCGGACGATGAGCCGGTTCGCCGCGGCGCTGGCCGCGCGCCAGCCCGATCCGGCGGGCCGGCGCTGGCTCTTCGTGCCCTACGACCAGCTCTCGGACGGGATCGGCCCGCTCGCGCGGGAGGACCCCGAGGAGCTCGGGATCGTGCTGGTGGAGAGCCCGTGGAAGGGGTCGCGGAGGCCCTACCACCGCCAGAAGCTCGCCCTCGTGCTCGCCAACCTCCGCCACTTCGCCCTCGAGCAGGCGGCGCGCGGGGTCGCGGTGCGGCACCTGGTGGCGCGGGGCCCCTACCGTCAGGCCCTCGCCCCGGTGATTGCAGAGCTCGGCCCGCTGCGCCTGATGCGGCCGGCCGAGCGCGAGCTGCGCGTCGACCTTGCCCCGCTGGTCCGTGAGGGCGGCCTGGTGGAGGTTCCGCACGAGGGCTGGCTGACGACCGCGAACGACTTCGCGGCCAGCCAGCCCAAGGGGCCGCCGTGGCGGATGGACGCCTTCTACCGGCACGTGCGCCGGCGCACCGGGCTGCTGATGGAAGGGGGGAAGCCCGCCGGTGGCGCCTTCAGCTTCGACGCCGAGAATCGCAAGCCGTGGCCGGGCGAGCCGCCGGCTCCGGCGCCGCCGTCCTTTACGCCCGACGAAATCACCCTCGAGGTCGCTGCGCTCGTCGAGCGGCACTTCGCGGACCATCCCGGCGAGCTCGACCCCGGATCGCTGCCGGCCACCCGCGATGACGCCCAGCGGCTGTGGCGGTGGGCGCGGGAGGACTGCCTGCCGCACTTCGGGCCCTTCGAGGACGCGATGTCGCGCTCGAGCCCGGGGCTCTTCCACACCCGGATCTCGGGGCTCGTCAACCTGCACCGGCTGCTGCCGGCACGCCTGGTGCGCGAGGTCGCTGCGCTCGAGATCCCGCTCGCCAGCAGGGAGGGCTTCATCCGCCAGCTGCTCGGCTGGCGCGAGTTCGTGCGCCACGTGCACGAGGCCAGCGACGGCTTCCGCCGGCTCCCGGACGCCGCACCGGATGTCGCCCCCGCGCCCGGCGACGGCGGGTGGTCGCGCTGGGCGGGGCGCCCGTGGCCCGGCACCGCGGCCGACGAGGTGCTCGACGGCGGCGCCAGCCCGACCGCCCTCGCCGCCGAGCGCCCGCTGCCGACCGGGTTCTGGCCGCACCGCCCGACCGGCCTCGCCTGCCTCGACCGGGTGGTCGAGGACGTCTGGCGTGAAGGCTGGAGCCACCACATCACGCGTCTCATGGTGCTCGCGAACATCGCCACCCTGCTCGGCGTGTCGCCGCGCGAGCTGACCGACTGGTTCTGGATCGCCTACATCGACGCCTACGACTGGGTGGTCGAGCCCAACGTCCTCGCCATGGGGAGCTTCGGCGTCGGTCCGCTGATGACCACCAAGCCCTATGTCTCCGGGGCGGCCTACATCAACCGCATGAGCGACTACTGTCGCACCTGCGCCTTCGACCCGAGATCGGACTGCCCGATCACCAACCTCTACTGGGCGTTCCTCGACCGCAACCGGGCGGCGCTCGCCGGCAACCCGCGGATGGGCGTCGTCCTGCGATCGTGCGCGAAGCGCCCGGAGCCGCGACGCCGCCATGACCGCGCGGTCTTCGCCTGGGTGAGCTCCGTCCTCGAGGCCGGCGAGCGCCTCACGCCGGAGGGCATGCCCGCGGGCGCTTGAACGGAATAGCCGGCCAGCCGCGCGCGCTCTCCCCGTGGGGCTGAACCATGAATCATCCACTGCGTACGATCTGCATTGAAGCGCCCGACGCCGACTTCGACGGCGCCAAGTCCCTGGCGGACGAGGTGGCGGCGCGCGAGCTCGCGGGGCCGGTCTGCCTGGCGTGGTACGACCGCACCCGCGACCGCGAGTCGCCCGCCCACGCCAGCGAGTGCCACGGCGACTGCGAGATGCCGGGTTACGTCGAGTACGCTGTGACCCGCGGCGCCGAGCTCGAGGTGGTGGTCGGGGACGGCGCCTTCGTCTTCTGCTACCGTCCGCTCGGCGAGTTCGCCGACTGCTGAGGGCGGCCGCCGCCGGACTGGAGGAGAGCGTGAGCCCTGTCGTCGAGCTCATCCGGGTCAGCCGCAGCTTCGCCCGCGGCGACGAGGTCGTGCACGCGCTCGACGACTTCACCCTCGCCCTCGAGCGCGGTGAGATGGTGGCCTTGGTGGGGCCCTCGGGGTGCGGCAAGAC
>DATIVB010000142.1:0-1628 GCA_035466375.1 Chondromyces sp. | reverse complement strand
GGCCGCCGGCCCTTCCTCGAGCCCGCCCACCGCGACCCGGCCCTGGGCGGAAGCCACCCCGTTGCGCACCGCCCGCTCGACGAGGGCGAACACCGCCCCGCCGCGGGCGAAACGCACCTCCGCCTTGGCGGGGTGCACGTTGACGTCGACCTCGTCGGCCGGCAGCCGCAGGTCGAGGACCACCCGGGCGCCGCCGATGCCGGCGCCCCCCTCCCGCAGCACCCGCAGCACGGCGCCGACGAGCAGGCGGTCCCGCACCGCGCGTCCGTTGACCAGCAGGGTCAGGACGGGGCGCCCGCGGCCGCCGCCGGGCGCGAGCAGGCCCTGCACGCGGGCGCTGCCCGCACCGGCCTCGAAGGCGAAGACCCGGCCGCAGCCGCGCCACAGGTCCTTGAGCCGCTCGGAGGCGTCCGCGACCGGCGGCGCCTCGATCACCACCCGGTTGCCGTGCTTGAGCACGAAGGCGACGTCGGGCCTCGCCAGCGCGCAGCCCCACAGGGTCTCCTGGGCGTGGCGCAGCTCGGTCTCCGGCGCGCGCAGGAACTTGCGCCGCGCCGGCGTGTTGAAGAACAGGTCCGCGACCTCGACCGTGGTCCCGCGGGCCCGCGCCACGCCTTCGACCGCGAGGATCCGCCCCCCCTCGACGGTCACCCGGGCGCCACCCTCCGCCGGGTCGGCGGCGGTCGTCAACACGAAACGGGACACGGCGGCGATCGCCGGCAGCGCCTCGCCGCGGAAGCCGAGGGTCGTGAGGTGCTCGAGGTCGGCGGCGGCGCCGATCTTGGAGGTGGCGTGGCGCTCCAGCGCGAGCAGCGCGTCGTCGGCGCTCATGCCGCAGCCGTCGTCCACGACCCGCACCAGGACGCGGCCGCCGTTCACGAGCTCGACCTCGATGCGTCCGGCCTCGGCGTCGAGGCTGTTCTCGACCAGCTCCTTGAGCACCGAACCGGGGCGCTCCACCACCTCGCCCGCCGCGATGCGGTTGACCAGGTCGTCGGGGAGGACGCGGATCCGAGGCACGAGGGACATGATAGCGGGGTCGGATTTCGGATTTCGGATCTTCCCCCGCCCGACCACCCATTTCGAATTTCGGATTTCGAATTTCGGATTTCCGCCCACCCACGGTTGAACCACCAAGACACCAAGGCACCAAGATGTTCACGAAGAGAATCCCTGGTGCTTTTCTTGGTGTCGTGGTGCCTTTGTGGTTGCGACGGTTCGTGCTGACGCCTCGGGAGGCGACGGTGTCTGGTCATCGGTCGACCCGGAGGGGGCCACGCCGCGGTCGCGGCAACTGCCCGCTGCCCCGGTCGCGGTCGCTGTCCCCTGACCCTGCAGCTGTCACTGCCACTGTCTCTGTGACTGCCACTGCCTCTGTGACTGCCACTGCCTCTGTCACTGCCACTGCCTCGGTCACTGCACCTGAATTCGGGCACGGAGACGGGGACAGGCACGGGTCGTATCCCG
Source organism: Chondromyces sp. (assembly GCA_035466375.1). Lineage (GTDB taxonomy): Bacteria > Acidobacteriota > Thermoanaerobaculia > Thermoanaerobaculales > Sulfomarinibacteraceae > Sulfomarinibacter. Next base: position 161 of record DATIVB010000142.1, on the reverse strand, counting down.
CGCCTCCATCTCATGCAATTTCACATGAACCCAACGTTCTAACGTTCAACCGTTCCAACGTTTGAACGATGTCACGTTGTCAGCGACCGGCGTCGAAGATCGACAGGTCCGGCTTGGAGTCCGGGGTCACCTGGCGGCTGGTGTCGGCGAGGTCCTCGCGG
>DATIVB010000141.1:0-3965 GCA_035466375.1 Chondromyces sp. | reverse complement strand
CGCGGTCTGGCCGCTGCGCTCGCTCAAGATGGCGCTCCGCCTGCACCACGAGGTGCCCGGAATCGTCGTTCCCGAAGACCTGCTCGCCGAGCTCGAGTCGGCCGGCGCCGACGCCGCCAGGGTCGGCTACGAGCGCGCCGTGCAGCTGCTGCGCGAGGCCCCCGAGCACGCCGCCGGGGTGTACCTCATCGCACCCTTCAAGCAGCCGCAGGCGATCCTGCCGTTGATCGACGACGCAGCGACCGGGTGAAGAGGTGAAGGGGTTAAGGGTGAAGAGGTGAAGCCCGTCCCGCTGTGCCCTCCCGGGCCGCCCTGTGCGAGGCAACGCCGAACAGGCCGACTCCCGACTTTCAACTCCCGATCTTCTCCCCCCTTTACCCTTTACCCCTTAACCCTTTACCATCCACTCGGATGGAATACGCCGAGGGCAACCGAGTGAACGTGGGCGACCGCCCTCCCGTCATTGCGGCCGGAACGGACCGGACGGAGGAGCTGCGCGCGCTCATGGCCGAGCGGATCCTGGTGCTCGACGGCGCCACCGGAACCATGCTGCAGTCCAAGGACCTCGGTCCGGACGATTTCGGCGGCGCCGAGCTCGAGGGCTGCAACGAGAACCTGGTCCGCACCCGTCCGGACGTGATCCTCGACGTGCACCGGGCCTACCTCGAGGCCGGCGCCGACATCATCGAGACCGACACCTTCGGCGGCACGCCGCTGGTGCTCGCCGAGTACGGGCTCCAGGCCGAGGCGCGAGCCCTCAACCGGCGCGCCGCCGAGCTCGCGGTCCAGGCGGCGGGCGAGTTCTCCACCGCCGGCAAACCCCGATTCGTCGCCGGCTCCGTCGGGCCCACCACCCGCGCCATCTCGGTCACCGGCGGCATCACGTTCCCAGAGCTCGTGGACACCTTCGCCGAGCAGATGCGCGGCCTGCTCGAAGGCGGCGTGGACCTGCTGTTCATCGAGACCTGCCAGGACACCCGCAACACCAAGGCGGCGCTGATCGCGGCGGAGCGGGTGTTCGCAGAGACCGGTGCGCGGCGGCCGCTGGTGGTGTCTGGGACCATCGAGACCTCGGGCACCATGCTGGGCGGGCAGGCGGCGGACGCTTTTCTCGCCTCCATCGAGCACGCCGAGCTGCTGGCGGTGGGCCTCAACTGCGCCACCGGACCCGCCTTCATGACCGACCATCTGCGCACCGTTCACGAGCGGGCGCGCTGCGCGGTCTCCTGTTTTCCCAACGCCGGGCTGCCGGACCAGGACGGGCGCTACCCGGAGACGCCGGAGAGCCTGGCCTCCGCCCTCGAGCGCTTCGTCGACCACGGCTGGCTGAACATCGTCGGCGGCTGCTGCGGCACCACCGCCGAGCACATCGCGGCCATCGCGCGCATGGTGGAGGGCCGCCGCCCGCGCGCTGACTTCAGCTCCCGTCCGCGTCGCGCGGCCTTCTCCGGCATCGAGCTGGTGGAGCCCGCCCCCGACAACCGGCCGCTGCTGGTGGGCGAGCGCACCAACGTCATCGGCTCCAGGAAGTTCCGCGACCTGGTGGCGGCCGGCGACTGGGACGAGGCGACCGAGATCGCGCGCCGCCAGGTCAAGGGCGGCGCGCAGATCATCGACGTCTGCCTGCAGTCCACCGAGGGGGACGAGCGCGCCGCGATCCGCGAGCTCTACGGACGGCTCGGCGGCGCGGTCAAGGCGCCGATCATGATCGACTCCACCGACCCGGAGTCGATCGAGGTGGCGCTGACCTACTGCCAGGGCAAGGCGATCGTCAACTCCATCAACCTCGAGGACGGCGAGGAGCGGATCGCCGCCGTGGCGCCGCTGCTCAGGCGCTACGGGGCGGCGGTGATCTTCGGCGTCATCGACGAGGACCCGAAGCAGGCCCAGGCCTTCACCCGCGAACGCAAGCTCGAGATCGCGCGCCGCGGCCACGCGCTCCTGACCTCGAAGTACGGCGTGCCCGAGACAGACATCGTCTTCGACCCCCTGGTGTTTCCGGCGGCGAGCGGCGACGAGGCGTACATCGGCGGGGCGGTGGAGACCATCGAGGGGCTGCGGCTGATCAAGGAGGCCCTGCCGGCCTGCCCGACCGTGCTCGGCATCTCCAACGTCTCCTTCGGGCTGCCGGTGCGGGCGCGGGAGATCGTCAACTCGGTCTTCCTCTACCTGGCCACCAAGGCCGGGCTCGACCTGGCCATCGTCAACACCGAGCGCCTGGAGCGCTACGCCACGATTCCCGAGCAGGAGCGCGAGATGGTGGAGGCCCTGCTCGCCAACTCGCCCCCGTCGGCTGAGCGGGAGCCGGCGCTGGCGGGTGCCTCCGCGGACTGGCGGCGCCAGGACCCCCGCGAGCGCGCGGCGATCCACGCCTTCCACGTGGCGCGGGTCTCGGAGCACTTCCGGGGCGCCACCCGGACGCCGGTGGTGCGCCCGGAGCAGCCGCTGGACGAGCGGCTCGCCGGCTACATCGTGGACGGTAGCCGCAGCGGGCTGCGCGAGGACCTCGACCGCAAGTTGGCCGAGGGCGCGGCGCCGCTCGACGTGATCAACGGCCCACTGATGACCGGCATGGCCGAGGTCGGCCGGCTCTTCAACGACAACCAGCTCATCGTCGCCGAGGTGCTGCAGAGCGCCGAGGCCATGAAGACGGCGGTCTCCCACCTCGAGCAGTTCATGGATGCCGAGACCACCAGCGCCCGCGGCAAGGTGGTGCTGGCGACGGTCAAGGGCGACGTGCACGACATCGGCAAGAACCTGGTGGAGATCATCTTCGCGAACAACGGCTTCGAGGTGGTCGACCTCGGCATCAAGGTCCCGCCCGAGGCCCTGGTGGCGGCAGTGCGGGAGCACCGTCCGGACGCCGTCGGCCTGTCGGGGCTGCTGGTCAAGTCGGCGCACCAGATGGTGGTCACCGCCGAGGACCTGGCGGCGGCGGGCATCGGGGTGCCGATCCTGGTGGGCGGCGCCGCGCTGTCGGGGCGCTTCACCGAGGAGCGCATCGCGCCCGCCTACGGCGGCTCGGTGACCTACTGCGCCGACGCCATGGCCGGTCTCGAGGTGATGCTGCAGCTCCAGCGGGACGGCGCAGCAGCCGAGGCGCCGCGGCCGGCGGCGAAGCCGGAGAGGCCGGCCCCCGCCGCGCGGCCGCAGGCCGAGCCGCGGACCGTCAAGCGGCCGAAGGTGCGCACCGATTACGAGCCGTTGCCGCCGCCACGTGCCGACCGCGTCGTCTGGGCGCCGGTGGAGAACCTGCGCGAGGTGTGGTCCTACCTCAACCCGCAGATGCTCTACGGCAAGCACCTCGGGCTGCGCGGCAGCTTCACGCGCCTGCTCGAAGAGGGCGACGCCAAGGCCGCCAAGCTGCAGGCGACGATCGACACGCTGCAGCGGGACGCCCTGGCGTGGATGCGGGTGCGCGCGGTGTGGCGCTTCTTCGAAGCCGAGGGTGCCGGTGACCGGCTGGCGCTCTTCGAGCCCGGGTCTGCCGAGCCCGTTCACGCCTTCACCTTCCCGCGCCAGCCCGGGCCGGGCGGCTCGAGCCTCGCCGACTTCGTCCTGCCGGCGCGCGCGGGCGTCCGCGACTCCATCGCGGCCTTCGTCGTCAGCGCGGGGGAGGGGGTGCGCGCGCGCGCGGTCGCCGCCAAGGAGGCGGGGGAGTATCTCACCAGCCACGCCATCCAGGCCCTCGCCATCGAGACCGCCGAGGCGGCGGCGGAGTGGCTGCACGCGCGGCTGCGCGCCGAGTGGGGCTTTCCGGACCCGCCGGAGATGACCATGAAGGACCGCTTCGCGGCCCGCTACCGCGGCAAACGCTACAGCTTCGGCTACCCGGCCTGCCCCGACCTCGACGACCAGGCCGCCCTGTGGCGCCTGCTCGAGCCGCAGGAGATCGGCGTCGAGCTCACCGACGGCATGATGATGGACCCCGAGGCCAGCGTCAGCGCGCTGGTCTTCCACCACCC
>DATIVB010000140.1:0-6277 GCA_035466375.1 Chondromyces sp. | reverse complement strand
ACGCTGCGCATCGAGGAGGTCGGCACCCTCGACTTCGTGGGCCGAGGCGTGGCCACCGCCTCGGGGCTCGCCGGCGTGCGCTCCGAGGAGCTGATCCTTTTCCCGGGCGACCTCCTGGGCCTCGCCTTCGACCTCGACGAGAATCGGGTGGGGATCGTGCTGCTCGACGAGGCCGCGGACATCGACGCCGGCGACACGGTGCGGCGGACCGGCAAGGTCCTGGACGTCCCGGTGGGCGAGTCGCTGCTGGGGCGGGTGGTCGACCCCCTGGGACGGCCGCGCGACGGGCGGGGGCCGGTGGAGGCGGCCGAGCGGCTGCCCATGGAGCGCGAGGCGCCGGCGGTGATGGACCGCGCGCCGGTGAGCCAGCCCCTGCAGACCGGCCTCAAGGTCGTCGACGCGGTGATCCCGGTGGGCCGCGGCCAGCGCGAGCTCATCCTCGGCGACCGCCAGACCGGAAAGACCACCATCGCGCTGGACACCATCCTCAACCAGGAGGGGGAGGATGTGTTCTGCATCTACTGTGCCATCGGTCAGCGCAGCTCCGCCCTGGCGCGGGTGGTGGCGGACCTCTCGGAACGCGGAGCGCTCGACTACACCACCGTGGTCGCGACCACCGAGGACGACCCGCCGGGGCTGCGCTGGGTCGCAGCCTACGCCGCCATGAGCATGGCGGAGCACTTCCGGGACCGCGGCGGGGACGCCCTGGTGGTGTTCGACGACCTCACCCGCCACGCACGGGCCTACCGCGAGGTCTCCCTGCTGCTCCGGCGACCGCCGGGCCGCGAGGCCTACCCCGGCGACATCTTCTACATCCACTCGCGGCTGCTCGAGCGCTCGACCCGTCTCAGGGACCGCCTGGGAGGAGGCAGCGTCACCGCGCTGCCGGTCATCGAGACCGAGGCCCAGAACATCTCCGCCTACATTCCCACCAACCTGATCTCCATCACCGACGGCCAGATCTACCTCTCGCCCGGTCTCTTCCAGAAGGGGATCATGCCGGCGGTGGACGTCGGCCGCTCGGTGTCGAGGGTCGGCGGCGACGCCCAGCTGCCGGCCTACCGGGCGGTGGCGGGGGACCTCCGGCTGGCCTACTCGCAGTTTCAGGAGCTGGAGTCCTTCGCGCGCTTCGGCACCCGGCTCGACGAGGAGACCCGCGCCACGTTGACGCGCGGCCGCAGGGTCCGCGAGGCGCTCAAGCAGTCGCAGCACGACACCATGCCCGTCGCCGAGCAGATCGCCGTGCTGCTGGCGGTGACCGAGGGCGAGCTGGACGATCTCGCGGTCGAGCGCGTCGGCGACGCCGAGGAGGCGATCCGCGAGGCGGTGCGGAGCGAAAAGCGCGACCTCGCGAAGCGGGTCGCGGGCGGCGAGGCGCTCGGGGAGAAGGGGCGGGACGAGCTGCGCGAGGTCATCCGGAAGGCCGTTGCAGCGTTGCAGGAAGAATCCGGAGACGAGGCCGGCGCGGACGACGGATCCGGCGAAGGTGACGGCGGGCGCGAGTCCCGCGGCGGCGGCTGATTCCCGATGGCGACCCTCGAGGAGCTGCGCTCGAGGCTCGACGGGGCCCGCGACCTCAAGAGCGTCGTCACGACCATGCAGGCCATGGCCGCCGTCAATCTGCGCCAGTTCCGGCGCGTCGCGGAGTCCATGGCGGCCTACCACCGCACCATCGAGCTCGGGCTGCAGATCGTGCTCCGGGAGGCCGACCGGGAGCTGCGGGTGGGACGAACCGGCGGGGATGCCGCGCTGACCGCCGTCGTCCTCGGCTCCGACCAGGGGATGGTGGGCCCGTTCAACGAGCGCCTGGCCGGGCACGTCGACAGCCGGCTGCGGAAGCCGGCGCCTGCGCCGCGGGAGCAGCCGCTGCTGGTGATGGGCGACAAGCTCCGCGCGGCGCTCCTCGCCCGGGGGCACGAGGCGGGGCGGCTGGTCGCGGTGCCGGCGAGCCCGGCGGGAATCGCCGCTGCGGTGGAGGAGATGGTGGTGGTCATCGACACGTGGCGCGGGGAACGAAGCGCGGACGAGGTGTGGATCTTCCACAACGCCTCCGCCGACGGCGCCTCCTACGAGCCGACGGCGCAGCGCCTGCTGCCTCCCGACCCGCAGTGGCTGGACGGCCTACGATCAGAAGAATGGAAGCAGCGCGGCCTTCCGGGCGTGCTCGGCGACCCGCGGGCCGTGTTCTCGGCCCTGATGCAGTCGCACCTCTTCGCGCGGCTCTTCCTCGCCGTCGCCGAGTCGGCGGCGGCGGAGAACGCCGCCCGGCTCGGCTCCATGCAGTCGGCCGAGCGCAACATCGAGGAGCGCGTCGACGAGCTCTCCGAGGCCGTACGGCGGCGCCGCCAGCAGGAGATCACCGAGGAGCTGCTGGACATCTCCTCGGGTTTCGAGGCGTTGGCTTCGAATCGCCGCGGCGCTGGGTGAATTCGTGAGCGATTCGTGGGCGAGACGGAGCGGTCGCAGGTAGGGAAATCCGCTATTATATTGGCGGCTGAAGGGTGTGGTAGTTTGCTCGGAAATCGAGAGGAACGCTTCAGGAGGGCCGCAGTGTCTGATTCTGGCCGCGCTCATGAGACGGCAGCTTTCGATCCCCCGGCTCTGGCCAAGGCGGCGACCGGGATCAGGGGCCTTGACAACGTGCTGGACGGCGGGCTGCCGGCGCGGCGCACCACCCTCCTGACCGGCGGCCCCGGAACCGGCAAGACCGTGCTTGCGCTCGAGTTCCTGGTCCGCGGGGCGGTGGCGGGGGAGCCGGGCATCTTCGTGTCCTTCGAGGAGCGGGCCGAGGCGGTGCGCGCCAACGCTTCGACCCTGGGCTGGGACCTCGCCGCCCTCGAGGACTCGGGCCGGCTCAATGTCGTTTACGCGGCGCCTCCCGTGCGCTCCGTGCGCTCGGGAGACTTCGACATCCAGGGGCTGCTGGCGGTCCTCGGAGCGCAGGTCGAAGCCCTGGGCGCCGGCCGCATCGTGCTCGACGCCGTCGACCAGCTGTTCCGCGCCTTCGAGGACCCGGAGCGGGAGCGCACCGAGCTCCACCACCTCCACGAGTGGCTGCTCGAGCGCGGGCTGACCGCGATCCTCACGCTGAAAGCACAGCCGAACGGCGACCTGATCTACCCCTTCCTGGGCTTCCTCGCCGACTGCACGATCCATCTGGACCAGCGGATGGAGTCCCAGGTGCGGACCCGCCGCCTGCAGGTGGTCAAGTTCCGCGGCTCGGCTTTTCTGAGCAACGAGTACCCCTATCTGATCTCGAGCCGCGGCGTCGTGGTGATGCCCGTCTCCCTGGTGGCGCTGGGCGAGGTCTACCGCGACGCCAGGGTGTCGAGCGGCGACCCGGCCCTGGACGAGATCCTCGGCGGCGGGTACCGCGAGGGCAGCACGGTGCTGGTGAGCGGCCCCTCCGGCGTCGGCAAGACGACCCTGGCGAGTCTGTTCGCGTGTGCAGCCTGCGGGCGAGGCGAGCCGGTGCTCTACGTCAGCTTCGAGGAGGCCGCAGGGGCCCTGGTCGCCGGGATGCGCAACGCAGGGGTCGACTTCGGGCCCCACCTCGAGAGCAAGCTCCTGCGGATCGTGTCGACGATGCCGGAGGCCAAGGGCATCGAGGAGCACCTGTTCGACGTCCTGACGGCCCTCGAGGAGTTGGGCGCGCGACACCTCGTGGTCGACGCGGTCTCGGCCTGCCGCCGCCTGGGTTCGGAGAACGCGGCATTCGACTTCATGGTCCGCCTGCTGTCGGAGACCAAACCGCTCGGCATCACCTGCCTGCTCACCGATCAGACCGGAGACCCGACGATGGTGCACGAGATCAGCAGCATCAGTGTCTCGTCACTGATCGACACGATCGTGGCGCTCGAGTACGTCACGGAGGACGACGGCTTGCGGCGCCGGCTGCTGGTGCTCAAGTCGAGGGCGAGCCGGCACTCCAACCGCTTCCACTGGTTGGAGATCACGGATGACGGGATCGTCTTGAGCTCGACGGCCGCGGAGACCGCCTCGTTGCCGACAGACGACCTGCCGCCGCGCGGGAGCCGGGGATGAGCGCCCGCCCGGCGCCGCCCCGGAGGAACGAGCCGGCGGTCTCCTGTCGGCTATTGCTTTTCGTGGCCGGCGACGAGCCGAACTCGCGGCTCGCGCGGGCCAACCTGCAACGGTTGTTCACGGAGAAACCCGTGAACGACCACGAGCTCATGGTCGTCGATGTTTTCGAGGACACGAGCCGCGCCCTCGAGCACCTCATTCTCGTCACACCGACCCTGCTGCGTCTCCAGCCGGAGCCCGAGATCCGGGTGATCGGCAATCTGTCGGACCTCGACACGGTACGCTCGGCCCTCGGGCTGCCTGCGCCGGCTGATGTGGGGCGCGCGACATGACACGCGGCGACGACGAGCGCCGCAGCCGGCAGGCGGAGGAAGCCGCGGCCATCGTCGACGCCCTGGTCAACCACCAGGTGGATGCCGTCGTCGGCCGCGGGGGCGTGGCCCTGCTACGCCTCAAGGAGATCGAGGAGACCCTCCGGCGCGGCTACCGCGAGCTGGAGGCGAAGCTCGAGGAGCGCACGGCCGAGGCCAGGCGGCGGGCCGAGCAGCTCCAGGCGCTGGCCCTGCAGCTGACCGAGGCCGAGGAGCGCGAACGCCGCCGCCTCGCCATGCTGCTGCACGACGAGCTGCAGCAGCAGCTGGTGGCGATGCGGCTTCACGTCGACATTCTGCGCGCGCGGCTGCCCGACGAGTCCGTGGCGCCGATTCTCGACAAGCTGCACGAGCTGTGCCAGGACACGATCCGGGCCTCGCGCTCGCTGAGCATGGAGCTCAGCCCGCCGATGCTGTACCACGAGGGCTTGCCGACGGCCCTGCGCTGGCTCGCCACGACGATGCAGGAAAAGCACCGCCTGACGGTCGAGGTCGAGGCGGCCGCCGACGCGGGCCCGCAGGACGAGCGCCTTCAGGTTTTCCTGTTCCAGGCCGCGCGGGAGCTGCTCTTCAACATCACCAAGCACGCGGGCGTCGACCAGGCGAGGCTCAGACTCGCGCGCCTCGACGGCGACATCGTGGTGGAGGTCGAGGACCGGGGATGCGGCTTCGACCCCCGCACCCTGCACGATTCCGTGGAACCCGTTACCGGGCTCGGCCTGCTGAGCGTTCGCGAGCGCGCCGAGCTTCTCGGCGCGGCGTTCGAGATCGACAGCGCCCCGGGACGCGGCGCCCGGGTGATCCTGCGCTGGCGCGAGCCGTCGGGGGTCGCCGAGACGCCGCCCGTCGAGTCGGCGGTCCCGCTCCCGCAGCCGACCGAGGAGGCCGAGCCGGCAGCAGACCCCGCAGAAGGGCTGCGCGTCCTGCTCGTCGACGACCACGCCGTGGTGCGGCACGGCCTGCGCCTGCTGCTGGAGCAGGAGGCTGACGTGATCGTCGTGGGCGAGGCCGAGGACGGCGCCGCCGGGGTCGAAGCCGCGCAACGGCTTCGTCCCGACGTCGTGGTCATGGACGTGGCGATGCCGGTGCTCGACGGCGTCGAGGCGACGCGCCGGATCACGGCGGCGAGCCCGGGGGTGCGGGTGATCGGTCTCTCAGTCTTCGACAACGCGGATGCCGAGCAGCGGATGCGGGAGGCCGGCGCCCAGCACTACCTCGCCAAGACCGGTCCCAGCGAGGCGCTTCTGGCGGCTGTCCGGGGTCCGGCGGGCGGGGCTCGAAGCGGCGACTGAGGCGATCGGCGAACGGCCGGAGAGGCCGCCGTCTCCGGAGCATCGACGGGAGAGGAAAAAGGCCGTGCCGCGGATGTGTCCGCGGGGGGGCGGGATCGTCCAACCCGCGGCACGGCGACAGAAAGACCCGTCAGGCGTCAGCTGATGATGACCAACGAGTCCGCAACCAGCTCGCGCCCCTCGAAGAGGTCGTAGTCCATGGTGCCGGTGACGCTCACGCGGTCACCCACGTCGACCTTCTGGTAGCCCTCGTCGTCGAGCGGGTTGTAGGGCATCTCGTCGACCTCGACGGTGACCGTGCGGGCGCCGGTGTTGAGAACGAATTCCTCGTCGTTGACCTCGGTGACGGTGCCCTGAACGACTGTCCTGGAGACCACGACCGGGCTCCAGTAGGTGACGAAGGCGTCGCCCTCCTCGTCGGCGGCGCTGGCGTAGAAGTAGGTGTCGAGCTTCTCGACGTACACGCTCGAGGCCTCGATGGTCCTGGTCTCGAAGAGGCCGTCGTCAATCACGCCGTTGACCGTGACCTTGTCGCCCTCGATGAGCTTGTAGCCGTCGGCGTCCCGGTCG
>DATIVB010000139.1:0-1582 GCA_035466375.1 Chondromyces sp. | reverse complement strand
AGGCGTTGCGGTGCTCCTGCACCTGGTTGAGGGTCTCGGCCACCAGCAGGATGCCGCCGGCCAACCGAGCGGGGGCCATCACCTCCTGCTTGAAGAACAGGATCCGGTTGTTGAGGTCGGCCTCGGTCTTGCCCGCCATGCTGTACAGCATGAAGAACTCGTCGCGGAACTCGACCAGGGTGTAGCTGCCGCCGCGGGTCGGCGCCGCCTGGCCGATGGTGCGGGCCGCCGAGTCGGCGCGGTAGCGCAGGAGGTGGTTCCAGATCGCCTCGAGGCCGTTCTTGGGGATCGGGAACGGGATGCCGTTGATGGCGCCGGTGACGCCGTTGCCGCCTTCGACGAGCTTCGCGGTGGCCGCGTTCTCGATCGTCTTGTCATAGATCCGCTGCGGGTAGGCGGCGCTGCGGTGGGTCGGGTAGACGTTCATCTTGTACGTGTCGGGGTATGTTACGAGGAGCGCGATCTGGCCCGGCGTGAGCTTGTCGCCGTACTCCTCGACGTTCTTGCTGGTGATGGTGAACAGCACCTTGTCGTCGGCGTACGGGTCGACGTAGTGCTGGCCCGGCTTCCAGGCGGCGGGCGGCTTGCTCAGACCGCCGTCCCAGGCCGGGATGGTGCCGTCGGCGTTGCCGGCTTTGATGGCGCCCAGTGGGGTCAGCTCGGTGGCGAGCTTGGCGATTTCGTCCGGCGACAGCTGCGCCCACACAGCCGTCGACAATCCGGCCGCGAGCAGCAGCGCGCAGCCGAGAATGACCAGTGAGTTCTTTCGCATCGTGATGCCTCCCTTGCCCTAGAACGAGTACTTGATGAAACCGCCGACGAAGTCGCGGTCGTTGATGAGGTTCCAGCGCCCGGCGCCCGAGTAGTTGGTGTAGCTGAAGTCGAGCTGCCAGGCATTCTGGTACTCGAAGCTCACGCCCACGGTGAGCGCCTTGACGCCCTCGACGAAGTTTCCGCCCGGGCCGGGGGTGACGCCCTTGACGTCGTGCTGCCAGCCGAAGCGGGGGTTCATGGACCACGCGCCGATGGCATTGTTGTAGGTCAGCCTGCCGGCCATCCGGTAGCCCCAGGAGAAGGGGTCGGCGAAGTGCTCCGGCAGCTCCGAGTCCTTGCCGGCGTGGATGCCGCCCGGGTCGTCCATGGCCGGGTTGCCGCTGGTGTAGGTGCCGGGCCCCTCGTAGCGCAGGACGTCCTTGTCCGGCATGTCGAAGACCCAGTTGAAGCCGGGCTCGAGCAGGAAGACACCCTGGTCGGCGCCGAGGATCCGCGACCACGCCTTGGTGAAGGTGAACTGGAGCTGGCTCGAGTCGTGCAGCCGGTAGCCGAGGGCGGTTTCCTCGAAGCCGAGCGGCGTGCCGTTGGTGATCTGGCTGGCATTGGCGAAGGTGGCGCTCAAGGGCGACAGCGCGGCGAACAGCAGCTCCACGTCGTCCACCAGGTAGGGCGCGTCCTGCCGGTAGGAGGCCTCGCCCTGGAAGGCGATGCCCGTGGTGCCGAGCTGGGCGTTCCAGCTGAATCCGTAGAGCTTGATGTCCTCGGGGTAGGCGATGACGTAGTTGGCGGTGTTGGCGAAGATGGCGAT
>DATIVB010000138.1:0-2708 GCA_035466375.1 Chondromyces sp. | reverse complement strand
CGCAAGCCGCTGCCGGAGGACCTCGAGGGCCTCGACGCGCTGGTCTTCGACCTCCAGGGTGGGGGCGTGCGCTTCTACACCTACGTCAGCACGATGATGCTCGCCCTCGAGGCGGCGGCCGAGGCGGGCCTCGAGTTCGTGGTGCTCGACCGCCCCAACCCGCTCGGCGGCGAGCGCGTCGAGGGCCCCGTGAGCGCGCCCCGTGACGTGGTGCCCGCGAGCTTCGTCAATATGGCCCCCGGTCCCCTGGTGCACGGACTGACCCTGGGCGAGATGGCGCGCTTCGTCAACGAACGCCTGCCGAAGCCGGCGCGCCTGCAGGTGGTGACGATGAATGGGTGGGAGCGGCGGATGACGTGGGCCGACACCCGCCGCCCCTGGGTGCCGCCGTCGCCCAACCTCCGCAGCTCCGAGGCCGCCATCGCCTATCCCGGCGTCTGCCTGCTGGAAGCCACCAACGTCTCGCCGGGACGCGGCACGGACACGCCTTTCCTGCTGCTCGGCGCCCCGTGGCTCCGTCCGGACGACATCCGGGTGGCGGTGCCCGGTTTCGAGCTCGTACCGGCGCACTTCACGCCGGCCGCCTCCCCGGCCGCACCCGATCCAAAGTACCTCGATCAGGAGTGCCGGGGCGTGCGCGTCAGCGTGACCGACGCGGCATCGGCCCACAGCTACCGTTTAGGGGTCGAGCTGCTGGCGGCACTTCGGACACGGCCGGAGTTCGAGTGGACCGGGGACGGCGCCGCCCTGATTCGGCTCGTCGGCACTCCCAGGCTGCTCGACGATCTGCGCAGCGGCCTCACCGTCGAGCAGATCGTCGCCGCGGACGAGCCCGCCCACGATGCCTGGCGCACCGAGCGTGCACCGGCTCTTTTGTACTGACCGAGATCACACCCGACGAGGAGGTTCATCGATGACCTGGACCCGACGCCACATGCTGCAGCTCGGAGGTGCCGCGATCGCCGCAACCGCCCTGCCCCTGTCCGCCGAGTCGAAGGCCGGCGAGCCGCCGGTGATCCGACCGAAGCGTCTCAAGCAGGGCGATCTGGTGGGGTTCATCAACCCGGCCGGGGCCTCGTTCGATCGCGACGGCGCGGCGATTGCCCGGGAGGCGATGGCCGCCCTCGGTCTGCGGACGGTGTTCGGCGACCACCTCTTCGAACGCTACGGATACCTGGCCGGGCGGGACGAGGACCGCGCCGCGGACATCAACACCCTTTTTGCCGATCCCGAGGTGAGCGCCGTGCTGGCGCTCAGGGGTGGTTGGGGCAGCAACCGGCTCCTGCCCCTGTTGGACTACGAGGTGATCCGATCGAACCCCAAGATCCTGATGGGGATGAGCGACATCACCGGCCTGCTGGTCGGCATCCACGCAAAGACGGGCCTCGTGAATTTCTACGGTCCGACCGCCGGGAGCTGGAACGAGTTCACGACCGACAACGCCAGGCGCGTGCTCTTCGATGGGGAAGCCGTCACCATGCGCAACAAGGTAGGCACCGCCGATCGCCTGGTCCAGGTCGACAACCGGGTCCTGACCATCACCGGCGGCACGGCCCGCGGCCGGCTTCTGGGGGGCAACCTCACGGTTCTGACCGCGCTGATGGGATCGGACTACCTGCCGGACTTCGACGGCGCGATCCTTTTCGTCGAGGACCTGAACGAGGAGATCTACCGGGTCGACCGCATGCTCACCCAGCTCGGCCTGGCCGGTGTCCTGGGCCAGGTGGCGGGCTTCATCTTCGGCGACTGCAAGAACTGCGACCCCGGGAGGGGCTACGGGTCCCTGACGCTCATGGAAGTCCTGAATGACCATGTCGGCTCGCTCGGCGTGCCGGCCTGGTACGGCTCGATGATCGGCCACATCGCCGACAAGTTCACCGTGCCGCTCGGCATCGAGGCCGAGATCGACGCCGACGCAGGGACTATCCGGCTTCTGGAACCGGCGGTGGTCTGAAGGTCCGGAGGTTCCGGTCAGCAGGTTCAGCGGCAGTTGACAGGGCCAGCGGCAGGAACCAGCGACCGGGGCAGCGGGCAGGCGTCGCGACCGCGGCATGGTCACCTCCGGGTCGTTCAAATGAGGGGACGGTTGTAGGCGCGTCCTTCAGGGCGCGCGAGAAGAGCATTGAAGCTCCCGTTCGCGGACCCTGAAGGGTCCGCCACCAACGAGAATCGGGGGTTCTGCAGGAAGCTCAACAGAAAAAAGGCCGACGTTTACCTTGCGATCTGGCCCGTTGTGTTGAAGTGGCGTGGGCTCGACAATGACGATCAATCGACGGCCACGTAGTGCTCCTCGGCGCGGCGGCGCGCGACCTCGGCCTGCTCCTGATCGCCCAGGGCTTGAAGGATCTCGGCCCGGCGCCGGTGGCAATCCTGCGCCAGGTAGGAATCGGGGAAGGCCCGCGCCGATCGAGTGAAGAGCTCGTAGGCCTGTGCGAGAGATTCGCGATCATTGCTCTGCTGCACTTCCACGCCGCGGCGATAGAACTCGCGCCACGACCGGGCCTCGTCGAGCATCCGCTCGTCCTCTTCCAGGACCGGAAACGGAGGGATCTCGCCCCGAGAGTATCTCTCGGCGATCGGCGGGATCTCAGCGGAGAAGAACTCCCTCAGACTCACGAGATATGCCTCCGCTTCCCGGCGGTTGGCGTCCCGGTCTTTGAGACGCTCTTCCTCCTGCGGATTGGAGAAGAAGGACGCCTCGCCGATCA
>DATIVB010000137.1:0-5559 GCA_035466375.1 Chondromyces sp. | reverse complement strand
GCCGCGCACCGAAGGTCCTCATGCGGACGTGGACCACGCCGCGGCCCACGTCCTCCAGAGACACCCGCGCGCCCTGCAGCCTTCCCCACGCCCTCCGAATCCCGTTTTGCCGCACCTTGGCCTTGTAGTCCATCCGGCCGTCGGACCGCCGGAAACCGCCGTGCCCCGGGCACGGCGGCGGATGGGGAACCGGCCGCCAACGAAAGCTCGTTTCGGCGGCGGCCGGTTCCTCACCCGGCGGCAGGCGACCCGATCGCCTGCCGTTCTGCCGCCACGATGCGGGAGAGCGCCTCTGTCCGACACCAGCCCCTTTGCCCCTTTGCGTCTTTGCGTTTTCGGGTCGTCGGGTGGATCTGAGCTCATCTGTGAGATCTGTGGACTTTCTGGACGGGTGGGCGGGTGGCCTTCGTGATTTCTTCGTGTCCTGGTGCCTTCGTGGTTGCGACGTGGGCGGGCGGCTCTGCGCCTCTGCGCCTCCGCGCCTCTGCGTTTTGGGTTGGCGGGTGGGCCCTGCGCCGTCTCTGTGTTCTCCGTGCCTCTGTGGTTCAAACGGTCCGTCGAGGGGCACGGGTCGCCTTCGGTGGTTGATCGCGGATCCCGGCTGAGCGAAGATCGCCGCGGCGCTGCCCGGCAGGCGCGATCAGCAGCGCCGGAAGGATGCACCCATGAATCTCACCTACGTCCTCATGGTCCTGGGCGGCGTGCTGATCGGCGTCGGCGCCTCGTTCTCCGGCCTCGGCGGCGGATTCCTCATGGTGCCGCTGCTGCTCCTGCTCGGCTATCCGGCGCAGAAGGCCGTCGGCACCTCCTTCCTCGCCATCCTGGTGATCTCGATCTCGGCCCTCGTCGCCCACAACAAGCTCGCCAACGTGGACTACCGGATCGGGATCCTGCTCGGCCTGGGCGGCATCATCGGCGCCCAGATCGGGCCGAGGCTCGTCGAGCACGTCTCCACCGCCAGCTTCAAGCGCATCTTCGCCGGCATCCTGGTCGCCCTCGCGGCTTATCTGTTCTTCCAGAAATAGAGACGCTCAGCCGGATCGCGGATCATCGATAGCGCGCACCATCGTTGCACGTTTGAACGTTCGAACGTTACACGTTGCCGCCCACCCACCCGGAGAACAGGGAGGGAGGGAGGGAGGGAACGTTCTAACGTGCAACGTTCGAACGTTCCAACGATGGCTTCTCCGGCGGGCGCTGTTCGCCATACCAGTAGCGCTGGGCGAACTCATGGCTCGCGGCGGGTCTGAAGAGCATCACGGGCACGAGCCGCACCAGCTGCGTGAGGTAGTGCCATTCGCCGTGGCTGTCGAACTTGCGGGTCGACGCCATCGCCTTGACGCCGCGCAGGCGCGTCAGATGCTGCCCGCGGGAGCGCCCGAGCCGCCGGAGGTCGACAAGCAGCTGCACGTCCTCGCCGAAGAGGCGCCGCTCGTCGTAGCCGCCCACCGCTTCGAAGTCGGCGCGCCGGCAGAACACGACTCCGGTGTCCATGCGCAGCGCCCACACCAGGGGCATGAAGAGGGCGTAGGTGACGGCGATGCCGGCCGACCAGCGCTCCACCCGGACACCGGTCGCACCCGCCACGACCCTGCCGCCGTCGATCGCCCGGACCACTGCGTTGAAGGTCTCGGGATGGACCTGCATGTCGGCATCGACGAAGCACAGGATCTCTCCCGACACCGACCGTGCGCCCCCGTTGCGAACGCTCGCGATGCGCCGCTCAGCCACCCGGACCACCCGGCAGCCTGCGCGTTCGGCGACGAGGATGGTGTCGTCGGTGGAGCCGTTGTCGGCGACGACCACCTCCACCGCCGACTCGCCGAGGCGGCATGCCGCTCGGGCGGCGGCCACCGTGGCGAGGAGGCGCGGCAGCAGCCTCGCCTCGTTGTAGGCCGGAATCACCAGCGAGATCCGCGGACCGCCCGCCCCTGCTGGACCCATGCGCTCCCATGGTATCGAAGCGGCGGCGCCCACGCCGCCGGAAGCACGGCCCCGGAGGGACAGCGTCGCAGGGTTGTGAGACACTCGGGCCCGGGTCGTGAGGGGCGTGCAAAGGAGAGCTTCATGATCGATCACGTCATCGTGCCGGTCGGCGACTACACCGCGAGCCGCGCGTTCTACGAGCGGGCCCTCGACCCCCTCGGCTACCGGGTCGTGTTCGAAATGGACGACGCCTGCGGGTTCGCCATCCTCGAGAAGCCCGACTTCTTCATCCGCCAGGGCAGCGTGGTTTCGCCGCCGGTTCACATCGCGTTCACGAGCCGCGACCGCGTCGCCGTCGACGCCTTCCACGTCGCGGCGCTCGCCGCCGGTGGGATCGACAACGGGCCGCCCGGACTGCGGCCCCACTACCACCCCCACTACTACGGTGCCTTCGTGCTCGACCCGGACGGCCACAACATCGAAGCCGTATGCCACCGCGAGGCCTGAGCCGGTCCATCCTGACGCGTCAGGAAGCGCGGGATCTGTACAACCGCTTCAGCGCCCGGAGCGGCGATTTCGCGTTCTACGCCCGGCCGGCCATCGACCGGCTCGTCGAGCACGGCGACTTCAAATCGGCGGCGGCGGTGGTCGAGTTCGGCTGCGGCACCGGCGCGCTGGCCCAACGACTGATGGAGCAGGTGCTGCCGATCTACGCCGGGTACAGCGGCTTCGACCTCGCCGAGAACATGGTGCAGAAGACCCGCCAGCGCCTGGTCCCCTTCGGCGCCAGGGTCTCGGTCACCCGCACCGACGGGCGCCCGCGGGTGCCGCTGCCACCGCACTCGTGCGACCGTTTCGTCAGCACCTACGTCCTCGACCTGATGGCCAGCCCGGATATCGCCAAACTGCTCGGTCAGGCGTGGACGGTGCTGCGCCCGGGAGGGCTGCTGTGCCTGGCCAACCTGAGCTTCGGCACGACCCCGGTCTCGAAGCTGGTGATGAGCGTTTGGCAGAAGCTCCACGCGAAGCGTCCCACCATGGTGGGTGGCTGCCGGCCGATCGCCGTCAGCTCCTTCCTCGGCCCGGCCTCGTGGAAGATCCTCTACCAGAGCACCGTGATCTCGAAAGGGGTCCCGACCGAGATCCTGATCGCCCGCCCGCGGGCCCACGCCGAGAGGGCAGAACGTTAGAACGTTGGAACGTTGGAACGTTCCGCCCGCCCGCCCATTTCGGATTTCGGATTTCCGACCACCCGCCCGGTCTCATCGTTTGAAGGTTTGAACGTTCCACGTTAGAACGTTCCGCCCACCCCCCCCACGCGGGACGCGCGCCCCACAAGGCGGCTTCAGCGTGCGGTGAGTTTTGTGGGGCAGCCGTCCCGGCTGCCGGGCGGGTGGCATCTCGTATCCCGTATCTCGTATCTCGTATCTCGTATCTCGCACCCCGGCGGGCGGGCGGTCACGGATAATGGGTGGGTGGGAGCGGTAACCTCGAGGCGGTGTTCGGCGGGTCTCTCCGTGGGCCTCCTGGTGGTGGGGCTCGCAGGCTGCGCCAGCGGGCCTCGGGGCGAGGCGGTCCACGTTCCCACCGGATGGCCGGTGGACCCGCGGGTGGCGGCTGTATCGTCGAGCTTCGGTGCGCAACGCGGCCGTTCGTGGCACCAGGGGATCGATCTGTCGGCTCCCAAGGGGACCCCGGTGTGGGCGACGGCCGATGGAAGGGTGGTCATGGCGGAGCGCGACGGTGCCTACGGCCGCACAGTGCTCGTCGACCACGGCAACGGCTACGCCACCCGCTACGCGCACCTCAAGCGGATCAAGGTCAGCCCCGGCGAACGGGTTCGCAGGGGCGACACGTTGGGCACGGTGGGCGCGTCCGGCCGGGCCTCGGGCTCGCACCTGCACTACGAGGTGCGGCGCGGCGGCACGCCGGTTGACCCGCGCCCGTTCCTCGGCGGCGGGTAGAAGGCCGCTCGCAAGGCGCCGGCACAGCCGCCGTCGACCGCGGCGCTCGGCAGGACGCCGGGACCGGTCCAGGTCGTTGACGAACGGTGATCTCAGAATTATCTTCTGTATCGAGACCCTAGATCCCAAATGAAGTTCATGGACGAACTCGAGGCGCGAAACTTCGACGCGGTCGTGGTCGGCTCGGGGCCCGGCGGCGCGACCGTCGCCCGTGAGCTCAGCCGCCGCGGCCGTCGGGTGGTCATCCTCGAGCGCGGCGGCGAGGCGCCGGTCAGGGGCACGGGTTCGCAGATGCTGGGCCAGCTGTTGGTTCCCGGCCGCAGCCTGCGCCTCACGCCCGAGCTCCTGGCGGTGGCGCGCGGCATCACCACCGGCGGCAGCTCGATCTTCTACTGCGCCTGCGCCCTCGATCCGCCGCACGGAATGCTCGAGGCGCGCGGCGTCGACATCTCCGGTGCGATCGCCGAGCTCAAGCAGGAGCTGCCCTACGGGCCGCTCGCCGACGAGCTCGTCGGCCCGTTCGCCCGCCGCCTCATGGAGAGCGCCGTCGAGCTCGGCCACGAGTGGCGGAAGCTGCCCAAGCTCGTCCACCAGGAGCGCTGCCGCGCGGAGTGTGACCGCTGCATCGTCGGTTGTCCGCACGGTGCCAAGTGGACGGCACGGGAGTACGTGGATGACGCCCGCCGGCACGGGGCGGAGCTGGTCCCCCGCGCGCGGGTCCGGCGCGTGCTGGTGGACGGCGGCACGGCCTTCGGGGTCGAGGCCGCGGTCGACGGCCGGCGGTTTGCCTACACGGGGCGCCACGTGATCCTTGCCGCCGGGGGCATCGGGTCGGCCGTCATCCTGCGGGAGAGCGGGATCGCACGAGCCGGCCGCGACTTCTTCGTCGACCCCCTGGTCTTCGTCGTCGGCGCGGTGGATGACGTCGACGGCGGCCGCGAGCTCCCCATGGCGACCGGGCTGCACCTCGAGGACGAAGACTACCTCCTGGCCGACCTCGCACTCCCGGGGTGGTTGTGGCGCCTGCTCGCGGTGCAGGTGCTGCGCGTCGACCGCGTCCTCGCCCACCGGCACACCCTTCCAGTGATGGTCAAGATCAAGGATCGGCTGGGCGGCCGACTGACGGCGTCTGGAGGGGTGCGTAAGCGGCTCGGCCCGACCGACCGCGCCGCCTTCCGCCGCGGCATCGGCCGTGCTCGAGACATTCTCGCCAACGCCGGCGCCCGCCACGTGTTCCACACCTGGTACCTGGCCACGCATCCCGGCGGCACCGCCAAGATCGGTGATGTGGTGAGCTCCGACCTCGAGACCGAGTACCGCAACCTGTACGTCTGCGACGCCTCGGTGATCCCCGAGGCGTGGGGGCTGCCGCCGGTGCTGACCCTGCTGGGGCTCGGGCGTCGTCTGGCGAATCACCTGGCCGGAGCGATGGACGCGTGACGACGGCGCGCGCGGCTCGCCGGGCTCCGGGTCCCCGCTCCACGCGGCGCCGGGGACGAAGCGGGACGCGGCTTCAGGGCCTCGTGCTTCCCACGGCGGCGGCCCGCGCATCGGCGGCTGCCGCGATCGCACCGTCGACCAGGCCCGCCAGGGCGTCGCGCGCCTGGTTCTGATTGACGGTCGCCGTGACCACCAGGTCCAGATCGGGGACATAGCTCGCCGAGGTCCC
>DATIVB010000136.1:0-2357 GCA_035466375.1 Chondromyces sp. | reverse complement strand
AGTGGCAGCGGCAGTGGACAGCCACAGCTCCCGACCACAGCACGCAGCGTCATCGCGGATGGAATAGCCTGCAGGTGGTCGAGGCCTACCCGCCCGAGGCTGAACCACCAAGGCACCAAGATGTTCACGAAGAAGATCCTTGGTGGTTTTCTTGGTGTCTTGGTGTCTTCGTGGTTGCGACGGTTCGCGCCGACGCGTCGAAAGGCTCCAGTATCTGGATATGGTCGACTCGGCTTGGCCATGGCGCGGTCGCGCCGCCTGCCCACTGGCCCGGTCGCTGCCCTCTGACACTGAAACTGTCACTGAAACTGTCACTGAGACTGTCACTGTCATTTGCCGCTGCGACTGGACACCGATCCTGGCTAACGTCGCTGTCATTCGGACGCGGACACGGACGCGGACTCGGACGCGGGGCTCGCCGACTTCCGCATCATGCAATTCCGGATGAGCCGATCATTCCAAGCCGGGAACACCGATCCTCCAAGGGCAATCGCTCCCGGATCCGAGTCACCTGGTTAGAGAAGTTGCTCGACGGATCCTTGGTGTCCTCGGTGTCTTTGTGGTTCAATACAGCGTCCCGGTGGGCAATGAAGATGACGGGAGTGACGTGATGAAAGAGCTCGATGGGCAGGTGGCGGTGGTGACCGGCGGGGCGCGCGGCATCGGGGCCGAGATCGCGCGGCGTCTGGCGCGCGGAAGCGCGACAGTGGTGTGCGCCGACGTGCTCGACACGGCGGCGATCGTGGCGGAGATCACCGCCGAGGGTGGCTCGGCCGAGGGCCGGGAGCTCGACGTCACCAGCGCCGACAGCGCTTCGACGCTGATAGCTGCCGTCCACGAGGCCCTCGGCCGGCTCGACATCCTCGTCAACAACGCAGGGATCACCCGCGACCAGCTGCTGGTCCGCATGAAGCCCGAGGATTGGGACCTGGTGCTCGGCGTCAACCTCGACGGCGTCTTCAAGGTCACGCAGCCGGCGGCGAAGCTCATGATGCGGGCCCGCAGCGGCCGCATCGTCAACGTCGCCTCGGTGGTCGGCCTGATGGGCAACGCCGGCCAGGTCAATTACAGTGCCTCGAAGGCCGGTCTGATCGGCTTCACCAAGAGCCTCGCCCGCGAGCTCGGCTCGCGCAACGTGACCGTGAATGCCGTCGCACCGGGCTACATCGCGACCCCGATGACCGACAAGCTGACCGACGAGCAGCGCGAGCAGCTGCTGCGCAGCGTCGCCATCCCGCGGCTCGGCACGCCCCGGGACGTGGCGGAGGCGGTGGCCTTCCTCGCCGGCCCCGACGCGTCCTACATCACCGGCGTGGTGCTCAACGTCTCGGGCGGGCTCTATATGTAGGGAAGACTTGAGTTTTGAGTGTTGAGTTTTGAGTTCCCGTCCGCACCCCCGGTGATCCCGGGCGGGGGTGGAGACCTCTACACTCAAAACTCAGAACTCAAAACTACCTCGAGCCGAACCGGGTTACACTGGGCTCGGAGTCCTGAGATGCCGAACCGCATGACGGTGGCCGACCTGATGTCGACGGATCTCGTCACCCTGACCGAGGACGAGACCCTCGACCATGCCCAGCGCTGCATGGCGCGGGGCCGGATCCGCCACCTGCCGGTGGTGCGTGACGGGCGCCTGGTCGGCCTCGTCACCCACCGTGACCTCCTGGCGGCTTCGTTCTCGATCTTCGCGGAAGTGGAGCGCAACGAGCAGCGCCGCATCTTCGACACCATCCGGGTGGACGAGGCGATGCACCGCGACGTGGTGACAGTGTCGCCGGACCTGCGGGCGGCGAAGGCCGCTCGCATCCTGCTCGAGAACAAGTACGGGTGCCTTCCGGTCGTCGACTCGGACAATGTCCTGCTCGGGATCGTCACCGAGGCTGATTTCCTGCACCTGACTGTGCGCCTCCTGCAATGACCGTCCTCGACTGGGTGCTGGTCGTTCTCTGGTGCGGCCTCGCCCTGGCCGGCTTCTGGAAGGGCGCGGTGCGCCTGATCTTCGGCGGCGGCGGCCTGCTGGTCGGTCTGTGGCTGGCGGTGGTCGCCGGCGCCAGCGCTGCCGCCGCGTTGGAGGGCGTGATCGGCCCCGGCTGGCCGGCGGCCGTCCTCGGCCGGCTGCTGCTGGTGCTGCTCTGCACCGGGCTTTCCCTGCTCGCCGGATGGGGCATCGAGCGCACGCTGATCTCGCTCCGCCTCGGCTGGGTGAACCGGATCTTCGGCGCGCTGCTCGCCGGGGTGGTGGCGGCGGTGCTGCTCGGTCTGGCGGTGGTGTTCGCGATCCAGATGTCGCCGGAGCTCGCCGCGCTGTGCCGAGAGTCGCAGGTCGCGCAGTACCTGCTCTGGCTGTCGGAGAAGCT
>DATIVB010000135.1:0-4384 GCA_035466375.1 Chondromyces sp. | reverse complement strand
CGGTCCTTTCCGGTCGCCCTGCAGCAGACGGCCATCATCAACGTCTCCATGAAGGACGCCACGTTCGAGGAAGAGATCGTGGTCACCGCCGCGACGTCGGCCATCGACACCACCTCGGCGCAGCTCAAGGGTACGGTCGCCCAGGAGGCCATCGCGTCGCTGCCGATGGGACAGCAGTACCGCGACCTGATCAAGCTCATTCCCGGCGTCCAGTACACCGAGGACTCGGTACGGGGTCCCAGTGCCGGCGGCAACGGCCAGGACAACATCTACGAGTTCGACGGCGTCGGCGTCAACCTTCCGCTCTTCGGCACCCTGGCGACCCAGCCCGCCGCCCAGGACGTCGAGGAGATGGCGGTGGTCCGGGGCGGCGCCAACGCCATCGGATTCAACCGCTCCGGCGGCTTCCTGGTCAACACCCTGAGCAAGTCCGGAACCAACCAGTTCCACGGCGAGGTGAGCTATCAGTTCCAGACCGCCGGCATGACCGGCTCCGTCACCGGTGAGAGCGAGGAGGAGTTCGACGAGGACCTCGACTGGCTCGTGGCCAACATCGGCGGTCCGATCATCCGGGACAACCTCTTCTTCTTCGCCTCCTACTACCGCCCCACTGCGACCTCGACCAACCGCTCCAACGTCTACGGCGAGGTGCCGGACCGCGAGAGCATCCGCGACGAGTACTTCGTCAAGCTGACCTGGGCCCCGACCAACTCGCTGCTGTTCAGCGGCAGCTACCGCGACTCCGAGATCGACCAGTCGGGGTTCGGCGTCGGTCAGTTCGACTCGGGCACCACCTCCAACGGCAACGACTCCGAGCTCAAGATCGCGGTGGTCGAGGGGAGCTGGGTCGTCAGCGACAGCAGCCTCGTCACCTTCAAGGCCTCCGACTTCAGGAACCCGGGCAGCGGCACCCCGGACAACATCCTGGACTACCAGATCGGTGAGGGCGTGCCGCTCGACGTCAACAACCTCGACCAGATGGGCCTCTTCCTGGTACCGGGCACGATCCCCGGGGAGGACGAGTACAACGCGTTCATCGCGCCGCTCATCGAGCGTTACGGCTTTCTCGACAACGGCGTGCCCACGGGCGGCGGCAGCGTCGGCGCGGCCAGCACCTTCGACTCCAACGACTTCTTCAGCGAGAGCTTCCAGATCGGCTACGACTACTACATCGGCCGCCACGAGCTCCACATCGGCTACCGCTGGGAGAAGGGCGAGGAGGACCTGTACCGCACGTCGAACGGCTGGGGCCTGATCCGAGTCCCCGGCGGCATCGATCCCGAGTGGGGCGAGGACGTCTACTACCGGGCGCAGTTCTGGCAGCAGACCCTGGACGACGAGGTCCCCAGCATCCACTCCGAGCTCCGGACCCAGAGCCTCGAGCTCAACGACCAGATCCGGCTCAAGGACTGGACCTTCAACATCGGCCTCATCTTCTCCAACGACACGCTCTACGGGCAGGGCCTCACGGAGAACTCCAGCAACGTCTCCGGCTTCGAGCTCTGCACCACCTGCATCTACGAGATGAAGGACATCGGCTGGGACGAGATGATCTCGCCACGGCTCGCCGCGACCTGGAGCCCCAACGGGAGGGACTCCGCCTTCGCGAGCTTCGCCCGGTACTACCCGGCCGCGACCTCGCTGCCGCGCGCGGCGTCCTGGGGGCGCAACCTCGCCCGCGAGATCAACGCCTTCTTCGACGCCGACGGCAACTTCATCGAGATCAGCCCAATCCGGTCATCCTCCGGTAAGTTCTTCCAGGAGGGCATCGACCCGCGCTACATCGACGAGTACATCCTCGGCTACTCGAAGCAGTTCTCGGACGCCTGGACCGGCCGCTTCCACGCGCGGCACCGCAAGGCCGGGGACTTCTGGGAGGACACCTGGAACTGGGACCGTATCGAGGAGAACGCACCCGCGCCGATCCCGCAGGAGCCCTACATCCCCGATGACGTGTTGGCCGCCTATCGGGCGGAGGTCGGAGGCTCCACCTACGTCATCGCCCAGCTCGACAGCGCCTTCACCAAGTACTACGAGGTCAGCGCCGAAGCCGAGTGGCGGGGATCGAACGCCTTCTTCCGCGGCTCCTACGTTTGGAGCCACTACTACGGCAACTTCGACCAGGACAACACCACCTCCGGCAACGACGCCAACATCTTCATCGGCTCGTCGTTCCTCGCCGACGGCACGGGCCGCCAGGTCTGGCAGAACCGCTACGGCGACCTGCGCGGCGACCGCCGCCACCAGCTCAAGCTGTACGGCTTCTACAACCTGCCCTGGAACGGCACCGTCGGCGCCTACGGCATCTACCAGTCGGGCCAGCCGTGGGAGGTCTGGGGGCCGTCGGAGTTCTACAGCGGCACCTCCTTCACCAGCCGCTTCGCCGAACCGGCGGGGTCACGTACCACCGACGCCCATTACCAGCTCGACGTCAGCTACACCCAGAACTTCCCGCTCGGCGACCGCTTCAACATCCTGCTGCGCGGCGAGGTCTTCAACGTCACCGACAACCAGACCGGCTATAACGTCGAGCCGCGGGTCAACGAGGCGGGCTTCGGGGAACCACGGGCGTTCTTCGACCCCCGCCGCTTCCAGCTGACGGTCGGTCTGCAGTTCTAGAACCGACCGGGACATCGCGAACCACGGAGCCGGGCTCACGCCCGGCTCCTTTTTTTGGGATCGGAAATCACGAAGCCTGACCGCCCACCCTATCGAACCGGATTTCACATCGCATGTGCGGCGAAAAAGAGCACTCGCGTAGTTCTTGTAGGCGAACCCTTTAGGGTGCGCGAGAAGGGCACTGAAGCGTCCGTTGGCGGACCCTGAACCTGGCGGCGGAAGCGGTCTGCAGCCGACGGCCGGAAAGGAAGGGCGGATGGGGGCCGGCCATCGGCTGCCCGCTTGCGACGCCTGGTCACGTCGGCCGTAGGCCGACAGTAAGGGCCCGCCTACAACGGGAATCGGGGGTTTTGCACGAGGCTCCTTCATTCAAGAGGATGGAGATGGGACCGTCCCTTCGACTGACAATGGGAAGGGCGAGAGGCAGAACCGCCGTGCCCCGGGCACGGCGGCCGGTGGGAAGCGCGGCGACGACGAATGCTCGCGTTCGGAGATCGCCCGCTTCTCACCGGCGGCAGGCGATCCGATCGCCTGCCGTTCTGCCGCCACGATGCGGAAGGGCGCCCACAACCGGCACTCGCGCCTTTGCGTCTTTGCGCCTTTGCGCCTTTGCGTTTTCGGGCGGGTGGGCGGCTCTGCGCCTCTGCGCCTCCGCGTTTTGGGGTCGGCGGGGGGCTTTGTGAATCCCTTGGTGTCTTGGTGACTTCGTGGTTTTTCGTGGGTGGGCGGGTGGGCTCTGTGCTCCCTCTGTCTCCTCCGTGCGTCTGTGGTTCGAGCGACTCCTCGAATCGATCCATGTGAACGACCCGGAGGTGGCCATGCAGCGGTCGCTGCCACGGTCGCTGCCCTCTGACACTGAGACTGCCACTGAGACTGCCACTGCCATCTGCCGCTGTCACTGGACCCGCGTTCGGACGCGGACTCGCACGCGGACTCGGACGCGGGTCTCACCGAATTCCGCATCGCAAGTAATCCCGGATGAGCCCAACGTTCCAACGTGCAACGTTCTAACGTTCAACGTCCTGACGTTCGTTCGAAGAGAGCACTCTCTCCACCCGCGGGCCGATCGAGGTCCAGATCTCGTAGGGGATCGTGCCGCAGAGCTCGGCGAGCTCCCACGCCGGGATCGAGCCTGCGCCCAGCTCACCGGCCTGGGAGCCGAGGAGCACGGCCTCGTCGCCGACCCGGATGCGGGGCTCGACCAGAACCGACACCAGGTCCATGCTGACCCGGCCGATGACCGGGAAGGAGCCGCCCCGGATCAGCACCCGGCCGCGGTTGCCGAGGAGCCGCCGGTAACCGTCGGCGTAGCCGACCGCCAGCACGGCCACCCGCACGGGCCGCTCGCCCTCCACCACCCAGGTCCCCCCGTAGCCCACGGCGTCGCCGGGATCCATGTCCTTGACCTCGCTCACGCGGGTCGTCCAGCGTCCGACCTCGGCGAGCCTCGCGCCGGCCGTGGACTCGTGCAGCCAGCGCGACGGCGCGGCACCGTAGAGCATCACCCCGGGCCGCACGATGTCGGTGTCACGGGCGACATCGGTGTGGCCCAGCGCGCGCTGCATCAGGGCGCCGCTGTTGCACGAGTGGACGAGCGCGCCCGAGACCAGGTCCTGCGGCAGACGGGAGAGCATCCTGGAGAAGCGCAGCTCCTGGGCGCGGGTCGGGGCGAGGTCCTCCTCGTCGGAGGCGGCGAAGTGGGTCATGAGGCCCACGACCCGGAGCGAGCCGGCCGCCCGGAGGGTCGAGACGACCCCGGGGAGCG
>DATIVB010000134.1:0-7662 GCA_035466375.1 Chondromyces sp. | reverse complement strand
CGAAGCTCGCGCACGTTGCCCGGCCAGTCGTACCGCTGCAGCCGCTCCATGTCCTCGCGACGGATGCTCTCCACGGTCCTGTTCATCCCGGTGCTGAGCTCCTGGACCATCGACCAGACGAGGAGAGGGATGTCGCCGCGGCGCTCCCGCAGGGGAGGGAGGGTGATCGGGAAGACGGCGAGGCGGAAGAAAAGGTCGCTGCGGAAGCGCTTCGCCTCGACCTCCGCCTTCAGGTCGCGGTTGGTGGCAGCGACCACACGAACGTCGGTGCTGAGCGTGCGCGAGCTGCCGACCCGTTCGAAACGGCCTTCCTCGAGAACCCGCAGCAGCTTGGCCTGGAGCTCGAGCGGCAGCTCGGCGATCTCGTCGAGGAAGATGGTCGAGCCGTCGGCGATCTCGAAACGTCCCGCTTCCCGCGACACGGCTCCGGTGTACGCGCCCTTCTCGTGCCCGAAGAGCTCGCTCTCGACGAGGGTGGACGGCAGCGCCGCGCAGTTGACCTTGACCATCGGCCGATCGCGCCGCCGGCTCAGCTCGTGGATGCGCTGGGCCACGAGCTCCTTGCCGGTGCCCGTCTCGCCCAGGATCAGCACCGTCGCCTCGGCCGGCGCAACCTGAGTCACGAGCTCGAGCACCGCCATCAGCTCCGGGCTCTCGCCGACGATGCGGCCGCTTCCGAGCTGGAGATCGTGCTCCTGCTTGAGATAGACATTCTCGAGCTCGAGCTTGTCCTTGAGTCTCTCGATCTCTGCGAAGGAGTCGCGCAGCCGCTCTTCCGAGTGCTTGCGTTTCAGCGCGTTGGCGAAGATCTCGGCCACCAGGCGGAGCCGCTGGACGAGCTCATCAGGCCACATGCGCTCCGAGCTCAACGAATTGAAGGACAGCGAGCCGACGGCGGGTTCCCGTCCCACCGCCAGTGGAATGATCAGCGTTGACTTGACGCCGAGCCTCTTCCAGGTCTCCTTGCTTCGGGCGGCCTCCGGGGGAGCATCGTCGATGGACGAGAGGATGACGGTCCTGCCCGCCACCACCTGCTCGAGGCTCCACGGAAGGTGCTGCCGGGCATCCATCCCGTTGGGAATGGGCGAACCGTCAGCCGGTCGGTGGAGGTGGGTCAGTGTCTGGGATTCCGGGTCGGCCGGCGACCACTGCCACAGCGCGCTCAGCTCGATGTCGAGGTGCTCACACACCATCCGCTGAGCATTCTCGATCGCCGCGTCGACCTCGTCTGCAGCCAGGCTGACGAACGTCGTCGACAGGTCTGCGAGCAATGTCTCGAACCTGAGCCGTTCGGCCTGCCTCGCTTCGGAGCGCTTGCGTCCCGAAATATCCACCGAGGCGCCCAATATTCGCGGCGCGTCCGGCGCCGTCGCCAACAACCTCCGTCCCTTGGAGTGGATCCAGCGGCCGCTGCCGTCGGGGAGCGCGATGCGGTACTCGATGTTGATCTCGAGCCCGTCCTCGACTGCCCGGCGCACGGCGGTCTCCAGAAACTCGCGGTGCTCGGAGCACACCGACTGCAGAACCCGGGCGATGGTGATTTCGGTGTCCTTCTCGAAACCGAAGAGCTCGCGGCCGCGGTCGTTGGCCCAGAAGCGTCCGCTCTCCGCGTCGAGCATCCACATGCCGACGCCGGCGGCGTCCGCCGCCAGCTGCAATCGCTCCTCGGATTCGTGCAGGGCCGCGTCGGCCCGTTTGCGTACCACGGCGTTGGCGAAGATCTGCGACACCAGCTGCAACCGCTGCACGATCTCGTCCGGATAGGACCGCTCCGCTTCGACGGAGTGGAAGCTGGCCGCGCCGAAGGCCCCGTCGCCTCCCGTGGACAGCGGAAAGAGAAAGACCGACTTGATGCCGAAGTACCGCCACGTCTCGCAGTCTGTGGCGGCTTCGACCGGCGCCGCATCGATGCTCGAGAGGGTGACGCTGTCCCCCGCCAGGACCCTTCCCAGAGCCCATGGGAAGTACTCCCGTGCGTCGAAATCTTCCGGTATCGGAGGATCGTCCACAACACGATAGTGATGGGTCATCGTGAAGACGCCCGGCACGTCGGGCGACAGCTGCCAGAGCGCCGCAATGTCGAGAGCGAGGCATTCACAGACCTGCCGCTGGGCCTCCTCGATCTCGCGGTCGACGTCCGCTGACTCGACATTGACGAAACGGGACGACAGCTCCGAGAGCACGGTCTCGAACGTGAGACGCTTCCTGAGGTCGTCCTGAGCGAAGTCCATTTCCGATGATCCGGCGGTCATTGTCGCACAGGATGGGAGTCTGGATGCCGGATGCCGGGCGCGTCCTTGCGCACCGCCCACGCGATCGCGCCGCTTCCCCGGATCGGGAAGCCGTCGTGCACTGTGAGGTGGTCGAGCACGCCACCCCAGAAGCGCGCGATGTGCTCGTCCGCGACGGTGGCCGGCAGGAGCTCGTCGCGGTGCACCGGGATGATCAGAATCCTGACCGCGAGGGTGCCGCGGCCGAGGCGCCGGTTGAGAGAGGCCTCGAACTCGCGCAACCCCTCGTAGGTGAGCCCGCGTTGGGTGGCGCCGTCGAGGAAGTAGTGGGTCCGCGACGGCGTCACCAGGGCGCGCACATAGCCCCGCTCGACGATCTCGTTTCAGCCTCCCCGGAACTCGGCGAACGCCCCGAGCTTTGAGTCGAACGACGCCAGCTCGAGCTGTCTCTCCTCGATCGCGGTCGGGCCCTCGACGGCCGGGCTCTCAGCGACGGCGGCACCGGCGGGGACGTCGGACGGCTCTTCGTCACGTGAGGGGGCGCAGGCGGCCGCCAGCGACGCCGCCGGGAGTGCCGCAAACAGATATCGTGGCGCCCTCATCCTCATCCCAGCCTCCTCGGCGAAAGCGGAGGTGCCCGGAGCTGCGGGCACCTCCCCCACAGGCCGGCCGGCCCCGGTTGCTGCGCTCAGAAGGTGTAGCGCAGGCCGAGACTGAAGAGGTCGTTGCTGAACTCGTCGGCGTCGAAGAGCTCGTACTCGCCGAGGATCGAGAACTTGCCGAGATTGACCCGAAGGCCGGCGCCGTAGAACAGATCGCTGCCGTCGTCGCCGAAATCTTCGATGTCCTCAGCCGCCCTCAGGGCGGCGTCCCACATGAAGTAGCCGACCTTGCCGTACACGGTGAAGGCCTTGCCGAGCGGGATGCGGCCGGTCAGAGCGGCCGTCCAGCCGTCCGCCTCGATTTTCCCGCCCCCGACCTCCTCGAGCTCGCTCACGTCGTAGGAGCCGAAGTCGACATAGCCGGCCTCGAGGCCGACGAACTTCGGGAACTCGTAGCCGAGAAAGAGCTTGTAGGCACTGGCGTTGTCGTCGAACAGATCCGAGTCCACATCCTCGATGTCGAGCGTCGCCCAGCTGAAGGCGCCGCCCACGTACACGCCCTGCGCCTGCGCATCGGCCGCGAAACCAAGCACGAGGGCAACCGCGAAGGCCACACCCACGATTCTCACAAACGATCTGCGCATAGATCCTCCTTTTCCAGCCCATGGCTGGCTCATGATCATCAACAACAGAATAGGGGCATGCTCATCCCTGGAAACTCAAAAAAGAATACAGGACCGCGTCACTGTGCACGTCGCGGCCCTACTTTCCGACCTCGGTGACGAGCCTCAGGTCGGTGCAGCGGGCGAAGACCGAGAAGTTCGTTTCCCCCGTGGACGCGCTGATCGCGAGCGTGCCGGGCTCGTCGAGAACGGCGGAGAAGGCGCGACCGTTCTCGTAGCCCTGCAGGACGAGCGTCGTCTCGCCGCGCTCGATGACCTTGAAGTGCGAGCGACGGCCGCTGTGCTGCGGCGTCACCGCGTGCATCACGCCCTGCTCGAGGTCGAGGCGGATCAGACGCGGCACGTCCAAAGCATCGAGCGAGGCCTCGTGGCAGCCGGCCGGCGTGCAGATGGTCGCGTCGCCCTCGTCGTTGGCGATGTCGCCGACGATGTAGCCGGCGGCCGCCCCGCGTACCGCACCTCGCAGTCCGGCCTTCTTCTGCGCCGGAGGGGTCGGCTGCGGGGTCGGGGCCGGCGGTGGGGCGCCGGGCGTGAAACCGGTCTGCTGGGTCGCCCACGCCGAGCAGGTGGCCTCGTCAACCTGCTGCTGCTCGGGAGACTGGCCGTTGGCCGGAAAGACATACTGGTTCGGCGGCGCCTGTTGGGCCGAGACGGCGCCCGCCAGGCAGAGCACGGCGGCGCTCGTCATGCGTCCCGCAACGGCATGAATCCTCATGAGTCACCTCCCTGGACGGGCAACGTGTAAGCCCGTTCTGGCCGGAGGGCTCCTGCGGCGACGGTTTCAGATGCGAACCCGCACGCCAACGAGAGGATTGCTCGCGCTCATCGACATGCTGCAGGCGGGCCTTGCGAGGCCGCAAAGTGGGGCTATGCTGTCTTCCGCAACAGCGGTGTCGTGCCGGGTTTGGTCGTGCGAGCACCGGATCGAGCGCGATCTCGGAGGGGAAAGGCTGGGGTGAAGCCATGAAGGGGAAGAAATCCACGAAGAAGCGGAAGAAGGACGAGGCGGCGGACGGAGCCGAGGGGCGCACGAAGGATCGTCTCGGCCGCAAGGACTACGAAAAGCACCTGGCGAAGCTGCACGGGGAGTTGGTCGCCATGCAGGACTGGGTGGTCCGTACCGGCGCCAAGGTCTGCATCGTCTTCGAGGGCCGCGACGGCGCCGGCAAGGGGGGCACGATCAAGGCCATCACCGAGCGCGTCAGCCCCCGCGTCTTCCGGGTCGTGGCGCTGCCGGCGCCGACCGAGCGCGAGAAGAGCCAGATGTACCTGCAACGGTACATTCCGCACTTCCCCGCCGCCGGCGAGGTGGTGATCTTCGACCGCAGCTGGTACAACCGCGCCGGGGTCGAGAAGGTCCTCGGGTTCTGCACCGCGGAGCAGACCGAGAAGTTCCTGCAGGGAGTGCCGCTGGTCGAGCGGGCCATGGTCGAATCCGGGATCCTCCTCCTCAAGTACTGGCTCGAGGTCAGCCCGGATGAGCAGACGCGCCGCCTCGAGGCGCGCATCACCGACCCGCGCAAGACCTGGAAGCTGTCGCCCATGGACCTCATGTCGTACAGCAAGTGGTACGACTACTCGGCGGCGCGGGACGCGATGCTCGACGCCACCAGCACCGGGTTCGCGCCGTGGTACATCGTGCGCTCGGACGACAAGAAACGGGCGCGCCTGAACTGCATCGAGCACCTCCTGAGCTGCGTTCCATACCGCAAGGCGAAACAGAAGCCGATCGAGCTTCCCAAACGATCGCGGCGCGGCAGCTACGACGACCAGGCGACGCTCGCCGGCCGGACCTTCGTGCCGGAGAAGTACTGAGTCCGCTGGGCGAGGCTCGATCTTCCGTGGAGGCCTGGTTTCAGACGTGCCGTGCCGGCAGATCGCCTGGATCCGGTGCGGAGTCGGGATTTCCGTCCGACGCCGTCGGGTTCGACCTCGGCGAGGACGCTGCGAGCCGTCCCGTCTCGCCGGCAGCGGCCTTGGCCACACGGTAGGCCTTGACCGCGGCGCGCAGCGTCGGGTGATGCCTCTCCTCGATGCTCGGCCGTAGCAGCCCACGGGCCGCGAGCCACTGGGCGGTCTCGCGGCGGCGGCCCGCGGGGACCAGGAGCACACCCCGGCGTTCGAGCTCCGCGTCCAGGTCGCGTAGGACATCCATCCCGGTCACGTCCACCTGGGTGAGCGGGATCATGTCGAGAACGAACCACTCGAGCCCCGGCCCGGCAGCCTCCACGGCGGACAGCGCCTGGCGCTTGAAATGCGGAGCGTTGAAGAACACCAGCGGCCCATTGAAGCGGAACAGCACCAGGCCGGGAACCGTCACGGCCCCCGGGTGGCGGTCGATGGAGTGGAGTCCCGCCTCGCCCGGCACCTGGCCGAGGACCTCGGCGCGCGGACGGGCGGCGAGACGGACGAAGCGTCCCAGGGCCAGGAGCACCGCGATCAGGATGGCCTGGATCGCGCCCACCCAAACAACGCCGAGTGTCGCGGCGACGGAGAGCAGAAACTCGGGCTTGTCGAGGACCCAGAAGCGCCGCACGGACGCCACGTCCATGAGCGATACCGAGGCCATGATCAGCACTGCCCCGAGCGCGGCGATCGGCACGAACCGCAGCGGCGCGGTCAGGAAGAGGAGCACGAGCGACACCGATGCGGCGGTGACCAGCCCGGCCATCCGGGTCTGCCCGCCCGCCGCATCGTTCATGGCGGTCCGCGAGTCCGCACCGGAGATGGCGAAGCCCTGGGACAGCGCCGACGCGATGTTGGCCGCGCCGAGGGCGGAGAACTCCTGGTCCACGTCAATGTCGTAACGGTTCTTGGCGGCGAAGCCGCGCGCCGTGAGCATGGCGCTGGAGAAGCTCACCAGAGCGATCCCCGCCGCGGCGGCCATCAGCTCGGGCAGGACCTCGGCGAGCCGACCCACGGGCAGCCCCGGCAGTCCGAGCGTCGGCAGTCCTGCCGGAACGGCGCCGATAGTTGCCACCCCGGCATCGTCAAGACCCAGCAGGGCGACCGCTGCCCCGGCAACCGCCATGGCAACCAGGGCCGCCGGCAGCCAGCGGGTGACCCGCGGGGTCAGGAGCAGAAGGGCCATCGTCAGGGCGCCGGCGGCGAGCGTCGGCCAGTGTATCTGCCCGATCTTGCCGACGATCTCGATCAGGCGCGGCAGGATGCCCCGCTCCGTCGTCTCGAAGCCGAGCAGCTTGCCGACCTGACCCAACGCGATGCTGATGGAGATCCCGTTGAGGAAACCCACCAGGATCGGACGCGACAGGAAGTCCGCCAGCGCTCCGAGGCGCAGGAAGCTTGCCGCGATGCAGATGAGCCCGGCGCTCAAGGCGAGCAGGGCCGACAGCGTCAGGTAATGCCCCCGATCGCCTGCGGCGAGCGGTGTCACGGCCGCCGCGATCAGTGCGCAGGTGGCCGCGTCCGGACCCACGATCAGCTGGCGCGAGGTGCCGAACAGGGCGTAGGCCACGAGGGGGAGGATGCTTGAGTAGAGCCCGGCCACGGGATCGAAGCCGGCGAGCTGGGCATAGGCCACCCCTACCGGAAGCGCGACGGCCGCCACGGAGACGCCGGCCCGAACGTCGGCCGGCAGGTTGCTCAGGCGATAGCCGAGCAGATCGGGCAGCCCGGGCGCGAAGCGGGCGAGATGTTCGGGCAGGGAGCGGCGAGCCGCGGAAATGGTCATCCAGGCCTCTTCCGAGGGCCATCCGGCGGGACGGGGATCGAATGGACCCGCACCGGCGACCGGCGGAAAAATGCGTTCATTCCGCGCAGAAAGTACCACATGGCAAGATCACCGGGAGCCTGAGTCCGAGGCCGGCAGGAGCACACCCCGGCCGGCCGGTGCCGGCCGCGGGTGACTTCTGACGGTGGTGCGATCAGTCGACGGCCGCAGCCTCCTGCGCTGCGTCCTCTCCCGCCGTCACCGGCCAGCCGCCGCCGAGCGCTTTGTAGAGGCGGATCAGCGAGGTCACGTGGTCGCTGGTGCTCGCCACCTCGTCGATCTCGGCGTCGAAGAGCGAGCGCTGGGCGTCGAGGACCTCGAGGTAGCTGGCGACGCCGCCGCGGTAGCGCATCGCGGACAGGTCGAGAACCTGGCGCTCCGCGGCGACCCGCTCGCCCTGCACCCCCCGCTGCTCG
>DATIVB010000133.1:0-2390 GCA_035466375.1 Chondromyces sp. | reverse complement strand
TGCAGCACCTCCTCGGGCCGCGCGACGCCGCCGCGAAGGCGGAGCGCATCGGCGACGCCCTCCTGCAGACCGTCCGCGTTGACGAACCACGCGCGATCGATCTTGTTCGGCTCGAGGCGGGCGTTGGTGAGGTTGGCGCCGGTGAGATTGACGTCGTGCATGCTCTCGACCTCGCCGAAGTCCGACCCCACCGCCGACGCGAGGGTGAAGTCGGCGCCGTCGAAGCGCGCGGCGGGAAACCTGGACCCGAAGAGGTTGGCCTGGGCGAGCTCGGCGCCGGCGAAGTTGGCGAGCTCGAGCTGGTCGAGGCGGACGACCCGGGCGTCCACCAGGATCGCCTCCTCGAAGTCGGTTCGGTCGCCGCGGATGCCGCCGAGGATGGCGCTCGACAGCACCGACTGCTTGAAAGAGGTTCGGCTGACATCGGCCCCGGTGAGCTTGGCGCGCGGCATCTCGGCGCGCCAGAAGGTGGCGTCCGCGAGGTTGCAGCCGGAAAAATCGGCGGCGGTGAGCTCGGCGCCGGCGAAGTTGGCGAAGCGCAGGTCGAGGCCCGAGAAGTCGCGCTGCGAGAGGTTGAGGGTGAGGAACTTCGTGGTCTCGCGCAGGGTGTTGAATCGGGTCACGTCGCCGTTTTTCAGCAGGGTCATGGCGTAGTCCATCTGGTGGGCGTAGAGACGCGGCATGTACTGGAAGGCCAGGTAATGGCTGATCTCGAGCGGCGCGCCGTCGCGCATCGCGGCGCGGGCGACTGTCAGCTGCTCCTCCATCAGGCTCGCCACCGCGTTGAGGTGCGAGTTGCGCATGCTGCGCTCGAAGTGCGAGAGGTTGAGGTAGCCCCGGGCCTGGTTGTAGGCCATCGAGCCGACCGCGGTCGCGGCGACCCCGAGCATGAAGCCGAAGACCATGCCTTCCCAACGCGCGAAACGGTCCACAAAGCTCATGCCGCCCTCCCGGGCCGCGGCCCACCGGCGGGTCCGGCCCTCGCAATTGATCGTATCAGGAGACCCCGTTCGACCTGCCGGCGGTCATCCGTTCGGTGCTGGCCGCCGCCTTCAGCGCTGCTGACGGCACGGCTCGGTGAGGACCAGGGGGCTGAGGATCTGCAGCGGCTGGATTTTGTGGATGACCAGCTTGGCGGTCCAGCGGTCGCGCAGGGGGCCGATGCGAAGCTTGTACAGCGGCAGCACACCGTCGTCCTCGACGGTGATCAGCTTCTGGTCGCGGGGCGGAAAGCCCAGCTGGTCGAGCTGCTCCTGGGTCAGCTCGATCTTCTCGAGATCGCCGGTCCGCAGCACCTGCACCCAGTACTCGACGCAACCTGGCTCGCCGTCCGGCGGCTCCTGCGGCTCCTGCGAGGCGGGCTCGTCAGCAGCCGACGCCGCGGCCCGTGTTTCGACGCGCTCGTTTTCGAAGTCCACGTGCAGCACCTGGACGGGCGTCTCCGCGGTGATTTCGACGGTGGTCTTGAGCAATTGCCCGAACCGCTCGAACCACAGCGCGTGCTCGCCGAAGGGAACGCCGAGCAGGATCATGAGCGGCTCGTGTTTGCGGGCCCACCGGTCGCCGATCCGCAGGCTGCAGTCCGTAGGTACCGAGCTGATCTCGATGGAGCCGAGCGGCATGTTCGACGGGTCCGGACTTCCAGTTTCACCGGCATCGGATGGGGCCCGCGGTGACAGCTGGCCGACCTCGACCTGCCGCGGCGTCGGGCCGGTGACGACCGGGAACTCCATCGGCAGGAAGCGGGCCTGTTCGACCCTGAGGATGTGCTGCCCGTCGCTGAGCCCGGTGAGGACGGTCCCGCCCTCCGCGGCGCCGCACGTGCCCACCAGCGCGCCGTCGACGAAGATCTCGGCGCCCGCGGGGCAGCTCAGCCGCAGATCCCCGGCGACCGCCGGGACCGCCGCGCCGAGCCCCACGAGCAGCAAGATCAATCCGGCCATCCGCTTCATGCGATCCCCCTTGGCATCGCCCCCCAGTCGCCGCGTGCCGCAGGACGATCTTAGAACAGCCTGTCGGGTGCGATATCATGTGCCAACCGGAACCTCTGACAATGGGAGACCTCAAAGGTCGCACCCTCGGCCACTACCACATCGTCGAGCGCCTTGGCGCCGGCGGGATGGGGGAGGTCTACCGCGCCCGCGAAGACTCGCTCTTTCGGGCGCTGCTCGAGGAGCACCAACGCTGAAACGTTTGAACGTTCGGACGTTTCCCGCCCATGTGCAAGCGAAGCGCGTGCGCCACAATCGTCCACGATTAGGTGCGAGGCGTTCCTCAGCCGAAGAGCCTGTTGATGAGGTCGTTCTTCGATATCTCGAGGTGCCGGGCCACTTCGGTCAGGATGCCGGAAAGGGTTCCGATCTTGATCGGAGAATGAACCGGGATCGTGA
>DATIVB010000132.1:0-1869 GCA_035466375.1 Chondromyces sp. | reverse complement strand
GGGTAGGCGCGGCACACCGCCTGCGGCTCGTCGAGGGCGACCTCGGCGAGCAGCTCGAGGGCGAGCTTCCGCGCCGGTTGCCGCGGCACCGATCGGTGGATGCGGATCGTCTCGACGAGCTGGAAGCCGATCGTGTACACGGGGTTGAGCGCGCCGGCGGCCTCCTGGAAGACGAGGCCGATCTCGCCGCCGCGCAGGGCCTGCAGCCGCGCCGCCGGCGCCGCTGCGAGATCGAGGCCGTCGACCCCGACCCTGCCGCCGGTGATCCGCCCGGGCTCCGGGACCAGGCCGAGGCAGGCGAGGGCGGTCAGGCTCTTGCCGCTGCCGGACTCGCCCACCAGCCCGAGGCGCTCGCCCTCGCCGAGCTCGAGCGAGACCCCCCGCACCACCGGCTCGAGCTCCCCGCCCGCGGAGGGAAAGGCGATCTCGAGCTCGTGCAGGCGGATCATCGGCTCACGGAGCCGCCCGGAGGTGCATGACCCCGCTCGCCTCGGGATCGAGGGCTGCGAAGAGGGTCGTCCGCGCCGGTGGACGCTTCCAGCTGTGGAGGACGGTGTCGGCGAGGTCGAGCACCCCGTCGCCGTTGTCGGCGAGCAGCACCAGCCAGTGCTCGCCGTCGAGCAGCAGATCGCCCGGCATGACCTCGGCGCCCCACGCCGCCGGCCGGCCGCCGACCGACAGCCGTTCATCGCCTATCGAAAGCTCGCCGAGTACGGCAAGAGCCGACAGATCGGCGGCCGCACGCCCGGTCGCCGCCACCGCCGCCAGGGTCGAGGACGAGACCACTACCCGCTCCTCGACGAGCTCGGAGAAGCGGCGCCCGAAGGCCGGCTCGGTGACGGCGTCGCGTGCCGCCGGCGTTTCGCCTGCGGGCTCGAAGCCGGGCAGCCCGAAGAGCTCACCCGCCGCCGGGTGCACCCCGGCACCGAGCTCGGCCCCGCGCAGCACGGCCGGGAAGCGCGGATCGAGGAGGTGCTCGAGCTCGAGTGACGTCACGCCCTGGAGCGGACGCAGATCGCCCGCGTCTTCCACGACCTCGGCCCTCGCATAGAGGCGTACGGTGCCGGCACCGTCCACGGCGGCGGCCGCCGTCTCGCCGAGGTGGTCGTCGTTGTGGAGGTCGGGAGGGCGCAGGGCGAGCAGGCCCCGGCCCATCTCGGGCGCGAGGTAGGTCTGGTAGCTGAGGCGCTCGGCCGCGTTGTCCGCCGTGAGGACGCCGCCGACGTAGCGGCACTCGACCGTGAACCAGAAGACCCGGAGCGTGCGCGCGCGGTCGGGCCACGCGTCGGACTGGAGGTGCTGCACCGTCTCGCCGTCGATGGCGAGCGCTTTGACAGGCGACAACCAGCTCGCGCCGCGCCCCGCCTTTTCAATGCGCACCGCGAGCGCAATCCGGACCTCGTCGCCGGCGGCGACCCGCCGCCTTCCGCTGCGGAAGACCGGGTCCGACGAGGTGGCGGTGACCACCCGCGCCTCGGCGAGCACCGGCCGCCGGCTCTCGCGCACGAAGTCGAAAAGAAAGGGGGCGGCGACGGCAGCCGTCAGGACCGCGAAGACGATGAGCAGGCGCCTGGAATCAGCCGACATGAGCCGATTGTAGCGCGCCGTCCGCGGCGCTCGGGGCAATGGTCTATCATCCGGTGCGAAGCGGGGTGTGGTGCTCACGAAGATCTTCCGCAATGTGATCTGGCTCGGCTGCGGCGAGGCGGCCGTGAAGGGCGGGCTGCGGGCGGCGACGATGCTGGTCGCGCGGGGCTGGGGACCATCCGGGCTCGGCACCTTCGCGATCGGTTTTTCGGCGGCGCTGATCGCCGTCATGGTGCTCGCCTTCGGCCAGCAGGAGGTCCTGATCCGCGAGGTGGCGAGGTC
>DATIVB010000131.1:0-1720 GCA_035466375.1 Chondromyces sp. | reverse complement strand
GCACATGGCGTCGTGGGCGGCGAGGAAGCCGTGCTGGCCGTAGTGGCGGCTGGGCTCGAGCGGCGGGCCTTCGAGCCGCCCCGAGCTCCCGAAGCCGGGGGCGAGGAAGACCACCAGGTCGCCGCTCGAGGCGTGGTACAGCCCGATGGCGGCCGCCTCCTCGCGGGTGAAGATCCGCTCCACCGCCGGCCGTCCCTCGGCCTCGAGGTCGGCGAAGGCGCGTGCGGCCCGCTGCAGGTACGAGACGGCCTCCGCCTTCGGGACCACGCCTCCCGGCTCCCGCCCTTCGAGGTTGAGGTAGAGGTGGATGGCGGCGCCGCCGGCGAGGGCGACCATCGGAGTGTCGGGTGCGACCCGGGGGCGGCCGCCGTCCATGGTCGTCTCGAAGAGCTCGGCCTCCGCCAGCACCCGGTTGGCGTTGACGATCGTGAAGATCGGAAGCTGGCCGTGGTCGGAGACCACGACGAGGGCGTCGCGGGCCGGGTCGAGGGCGCGCCACATGGCGGCCACCGAGCGATCCACCGAGCGGCCCATGCGCTTGAGTCCCTCGCGGGCGGCGAACGCGCGGCCGGGGCTGTAGGCCCACTGCAGCGGGTCGGTGATGAGGCTCGCGTGCTGGTAGACGTCCACCGAGGAGTGGTACGCCAGCACCAGCTCCGCCTCCTCCTCGGCGAGCACGAGCTCCGTCAGGCGGTCGAGGTAGCGGTCGAGGCGCTCCCCCTGCTCGATGAAGGTGTCGAGGTCGATGCCCTTCTCGAGGTCGAGCCACCACTCGCCGACCAGGCCGGAGTCGGCCTCCCCTGGCCACGGTCCGAGGGCCGCGGCGAGGCGGTCCTCGAAGGCCTCGGGGTAGGCGGTGAGGCGGTTGGCGCCGCCGCGGAAGAAGCGCAGTCCGCCGCCCAGGCGGTCGATCCGCAGCACCTTGCACCAGGCGCCGTAGAGGCGCGGCCGGGTGTCGCCGGGGCCCTGGGCCTCGAATCGCAGCTCGAGCCACTCGAGTTCCGAGGCGTAGCTCCAATCGACGGCGTCCGCGAGCCGCACCGCGACCGCGTCGTAGCGCGGTCGGCCGTCGGGGTCGGCGTCGACCAGCGCCACCAGCGCCTCGACCACGGCCGGCGCCGAGGCCTCGCCGAGCTCGATGGAGAGCCGCCACAGCAGCGGCTCGAGGCCGTCGTTCGACGGCACCTCGCCGGTCGTCCCCGCGTCCCCGGCCGCGAGCTCGAGGACCTCGGCCGGCGCCACCGCCGGGCCTGGCCAGGTCGTGCCGAGATCGCCCCGGCGGTCCGGCGCCCCGTTGTCGGCCCCGGGCCACATCAGGGTCGCCACCCGGAGCCCTTTCCGCCTCGCGGCCGCCCACAGGGGCTCGACGGCGCTCGAGGTGGTGAAGCCTGAGACGGACTCGGTGATCGGCGTGCCCGGCAGGCGGAAGGTGTTGCTGACGATGCCGGTGCCGGCGGCGTCGCGGCCGGTGGCCAGGCTCTGGTGCTGGACCGACGTCAAGGTCGGGTCGACCATGCGCAGCCGCTCCGCCGACAGGCCCTGCTCCGCCATCGCCCGCAGCCCGTCCGGCTCGGATGCGGTGCCGTCCGCGATCCACTGCCACGCGAGGTCCGCGCCCACCGCGTCGTAGGAGACCATGAGCACGCGCTCGGCGCGGACATTCTCCGGCGCCTCGCCGCTGCGGCACGCCGAGGCGAGGGAAAGGGACACGGCGGCGCAG
>DATIVB010000130.1:0-5027 GCA_035466375.1 Chondromyces sp. | reverse complement strand
GTAAGCGCGCCGGACCTCCAGCGACCGCTCGAGGACCCGGCGCGCGCTGTCGATCTCGCCGAGACCCGCGTAGGCGACGACGAGGGCGGCCATGACGCGCGCCTGCTCGAGGGGCTGGCCCGCGAGCTCGGTCTCGATCCTGGCCAGACCGTGGTCGAGCATCTCCTGCGGACCGGCTGCGAAGCTCCTCCGCGACTGCGGGTTGAGCTCGGTGATCATCGACTCCCACAGCCCCGACACGCGGCGAGCGACCTCCGCCACATGGCGCGCGCGGATCAGGCCCAGGGTGGTGCCGACGATCGCGACCACCAGCGCCGCCGCGACCACGGCCCCGGCCGCCACCGCGAGACGGTTCCGGCGCACGAACTTGCCGGCGCGGTACAGGGCGCTCGGGGGGCTCGCCTCCACCGGCTCGTTGCGCAGGTGGCGCCCGAGATCCTGCGCCAGCTCCGCCGGCGAGCCGTAGCGTCGCGTGCGGTCCTTCTCGAGGGTCTTGAGTACGATCAGGTCGAGGTCGCCGCGCAGCGCGCGCGCGAGGCCCGGGGTGTCGGTGCGCCGTTTCGCGGCCGCTTCTTCCGACGCCGCACCCATGCGGCTCACCCGGGTGCTCGGCCGCAGCGGCTCCTCCTCCCGGATCCGCCGCCGCATCTCGTCGAAGCCGGCCTCGCGAAGCTCGGCACCGGTCACCGGCGGCGCACCCGCGACCAGCTCGTACAGCAGCACGCCGAGGGAGTAGACGTCAGTCCGGGTGTCCACGTCCTCGCCGCCGCCCTGGGCCTGTTCCGGGCTCATGTACTCGGGCGTGCCGATCC
This sequence comes from Chondromyces sp., assembly GCA_035466375.1. GTDB lineage: Bacteria > Acidobacteriota > Thermoanaerobaculia > Thermoanaerobaculales > Sulfomarinibacteraceae > Sulfomarinibacter. The sequence continues at coordinate 4,215 of DATIVB010000130.1, read as the reverse complement.
ACTGGCCGAGCTCGGTGAACAGGGTCCGTTCCGTGAGGCGCCGGGAGATCGCCTTGGCGACGCCGAAGTCGATGATCTTCGGCACCGGTCGGCCGTCCTGGACCGCCACCAGGATGTTGGTGGGCTTGAGGTCGCGGTGGATCACGCCCCGCTGGTGCGCGTGTTGGACGCCTGCGCAGACCTCGACGAAGAGCTCGAGGCGCTCGGCGATCGACAGCCGCTGCGTGTCGCAGAAGTCGATCAGGCCGGCGCCTTCGACGTACTCCATCACGAAGTACGGGCGACCGTCCTCCGTCGCTCCCGCATCGTAGACCGTGGCGATGTTGGGGTGGTTCATCAGAGCCAGCGCCTGCCGCTCGGCCGCGAAGCGGGCCAGGACCTGGCGGGTGTCCATCCCCCACTTGACCAGCTTCAGGGCCACCCGCCGCGCCACCGGTTCGAGCTGCTCGGCCTCCCAGACCTCGCCCATCCCGCCCTCGCCCACCATCCGCAGCACACGGTAGTCTCCGATCACGATCGACTGCGGACTCGCCTTCTCGGCGCGACCGAGCTCTGCGTCCAGTGACAGGAGGGCCTCGACCTCCTCCCGGAGCTGCGCATCACTGCCGCATTGCTCGCTCAGGAAACCCGGGACCCGGTCTCCGCGGAGCGCCTGCGCCGCCTCGAAAAGGTCCCGTGCCCGCCGGTGGCGATCCGAGCTCACGACACGCTCTCCCCTGACAGCTCGCGGAGCAGCCAGGCGCGCGCGTGCCTCCAATCGTAGTCAACCGTCCGTTTCGAGACGCCGAGCACCTGCGCAATCTCGTCGATCTCGAGACCTCCGAAGAAGCGCAGGGTGACCACCGCCGCCTGTCGCTCGTCCAGACCCGCGAGCTTCTCCACGGCGCGGTTGATGGCGACCAGGAGGTCGAGATCGACGAGGTCGCGACCGGGCCGGGCGAGCGCGGTAGTGAGAGCGACGCGCTCCCAGCTCCTGCCGCGCTTGACCGCTGCACGGTCGCGCGCGTGGTTGATCAGCAGCCGGCGCATGACCTGCGCGCCCACCGCCAGGAAGTGCGTCCTTCCTTTCCAGTTGGCGCGCGTCTGGTCGACCAGCTTGAGGTAGGCCTCGTGGACGAGCGCCGTCGGCTGCAGCGTGTGGCCGGGCGTCTCCCGGCTCATCATCCGCCCCGCGATCCGGCGCATTTCGTCGTAGACGAGAGGCAGCAGCTTCTCGGCCGAAAGGGCTCCGGCGGCAGCCCCCGTGGCGCACCGTCCGACGATCTCCGTCACGTGCCGCCTCGCGTCCGTCACGGTGTCTGCGGAGTACCCGGTGCGGCCCGGGTCGTTGGCCATCGACGCGTCCGTTACCACGAGTGATCCTACGCCGGGCACCGGACGAAGTTGCGCATGGTGGCGGTTCCCAGTGCGTTCCATATCGAGGCGGACAGTCGAGCGCTCCCTCGGCGCGCGACCGCCGGTTACGATCCGGCAGGAAGGAGCGGTCCTTGAGATCACAGCGGACATGCTCGATCGAACGGAAAGCGAGCAGCGCCCGCAACGCCGCTGATCGGTCGAAGTGCCGCGCCGGCGCGTCCGCCGCCGGAGCTGCATGACGAGCCCTCAGGGCCAGGACGGCATCGATCCGTCACACTCGTACCTCCCATCTCCTTCGGCCCGTCCCACCCGGGGCGGGTATTTTTTTTACCTGGCCTCAGACCGGTGCGCGGTTCCCGTGGACGGACCCCGGTCCCGAGACGCGCTCGCGTCTTCAGGGACGCACCGGATCGGCGTTCGATGCGCAACGATCCGCAGGCCCTGACGGGGCGCCGGTCAGCTCTCCGCGGCCACCGACCCGCCGAGCGCGTCCACCAGCAACAGCAGGAAGAGCGCGCACAGAAGCACCGTCTTCGCGCCGTCGCCGGCGGTGGCGCTGTCGTCACGGGCCGGGGCCAGCAGCGTATCGATCAGGCGGCGGCGCTCGCCGGGCTCGAGGTCGGGCTTGCGGCGCGCCGCCCACGCCCACAGCTCGCCGTAGAGGACCCACGCCGTCTCGCGGTACACGGCCGCCAACTCGCCGCGCCATGCTTTGACGTGCTGGCGGGTGGCGAGGACGGCGAGGCCCTCGGTGATCGCACCGGCGAGCAGGCGGCGCGCGAGGGCGGCGGCGTCCTCGGCCCCGGCGAGCTCCGAGGCGACCACGCCGCCGAACGAGCCGATGTCCATCAGCGACGCGCGCTCCGAGTGGTCGCGCGACGCGGCCCCCGTTTCGAGGCGGTCGAGGAAGCGATGGAGCTCGGCGAGGAGCGGGAACGCGCCGTGCCCCGGGTCCAGCCCCCGCTCCAGCAGCTCGCCGCGCAAGTCCCACACCGCGTCCGGGGTGGGGTCGCGGATCAGCCGCGCCAGCGCCGGCGGCATCTCCATGGGGGCACGGTAGCACGCGGCACGCCCGGACGAATGGGTGCCCGGAGCCGACCGTTGCGCGGCTAATTCTCCAGATATGGACCCGGCACCGGCTGCTGCTTGGTGCGGGTGTGCTGGTAGATGATCTGCCCCTCGGAGTTGACGAAGCTGATGATCAGCTCCGACTCCGTGACGGTGCACAGGGTGAAGCCCGGGTCGCGGCTGCCGAAGAGGGCGCCCTCGTAGTGGACCACGTCCCGGGTCTGCGAGGCCGAGGTGTTCACGAAGTAGTCCACGTCCGACCCCGGCACCCGGATGTGCTGGAAGTTGTGGATGTGCCCGCTGACCGCGATGTCCACCCGGTGTTTGTCGAGCAGGGGTTGCAGCCGCTCCTGGAGATCGCTGCGCTCGATCTCGTCCTTGGTGGTCCCAGCGTGCACCGGGTGGTGGCCCATGACGATCTTCCACCGGGCGTCGGAGGCGCCCAGGGTGTCGTCGATCCACTGCAGCTGGCGGCTCATGGACTGCAGGCCGGCGTCGTGGTGCACCACCGGATCGTCGCGGTACTTGTCGATCAGCGGCGGGGTGTCGATGAAGAGCATCAGCACCTCGACGCCTTCGGAGAGCGCCTCGGTCAGGGCGTAGTACCGGTCGGGCATCTCCCAGCGGCGGCTCACCGTGCCGTAGTCGAGCACCGCCTGGGTTCTGCCCCGGTACTCGTGGTTGCCGAGCACCGCGTGCCACGGGATCATCAGCTCGGGGTGCTTGTAGATCCACTCGAAGTTGGTCAGCCACAGCGGGTCGTGCACCGAACGCACGCCCAGGAAGTGGTGGGTGTCCCCCACGACGGCCACGAAGTCCGGCCCCGCGAGGCCGGCGACCTCGCCCATCATCTCCGCGACCTCTTTCTGGTGGTAGTACCCGTTCCGCCCCAGGTCGCCGGCGATCAGGAACGTGAAGTGGTCGTCGAGCGCGGCCAGCGCCTCGGCGTCCTTCGGGACGACGGGCTCGCTCTGGCCGGACAGCAGCGGCTGACCGGCCAACGCCAACGCGAAGAACAACGCCGCAACCACCAGCGGCCGGATTCTCGTGGACCTCATGAAACCCCCTCCGAAACGAGAAGCGCCGTCACCCGCGTGATGACGGATCACGCGGTCGAGGATCGGCGAGCCCAGGGTATCAAGTCCAACGTTCGCCGGTGTCGTTGCCGGTACCACGTATCCCAAAGTTCCACTCTGTTGGCACGGAACCCCGAACCCGCCCGGTGCCAGGCACCGAGTTCCGTATTTATCGATCAGCGTGCTTCATGCCCGGTGCCAGGCACCGAGTTGGCACCGAGTTCCGTATTTATCGATCAGCGTGCTTCATGCCCGGTGCCAGGCACCGAGTTCGTATTTATCGATCAGCGTGCTTCATGGAACTCGGCATCGAGGGCTTCGACCTCGGCCGCGAATCCGGCGTCCTCCAGCCTTCGCTGAGATCCCCGTCGCATCCAGAGGCTGACTCCATCCTCGCTCTTGCCGAGCGATTTAAAGGAGGATTTAAAGGTGCCAGGCACCGAGTTCCGTATTTATCGATCAGTGGAGGAGGCGCCGGAGTCCAGCGAGCGGCACATAGGTACCGAAACGCGGCAAAAATTACCCGTAAACAGATCGTTTTCCTCTGCTCCTAGTATCAGGACGGCCGCAGAACCTGACGCCGCCCGGACACAATCGAACGCGGCGGAGCGCCAACTGTCGTGATCCGCACGGAAATCCAATGCATGCCCTGGAAGGCGGACGGGGGATGCCCCGAATTCGACGCCGCCGGATGTCAATCCTGCAGAACCGGCAT
>DATIVB010000129.1:0-4351 GCA_035466375.1 Chondromyces sp. | reverse complement strand
CCGATCGCGGTGCGGGGCAGCGGCAGCCTGCAGTTCCTGCCGCTGGGCGAGACGACCCGGGCCGTGATCCGCTCCGAGTGGCCGCACCCGAGCTTCGTCGGCGGGGTGCTGCCGGCGACGCGCGAGATCACCGACGCGGGCTTCTCCGCCCAGTGGACCATCCCGCTGCTCAACCGATCCTACCCGCAGGCCTGGACCGACAAGGCTTCCGTCGCCATCGACGAGATCCAGGCGGGGGTGCGGCTCTTCGAGCCCGTGGCGCTCTACGACCTCGTCACCCGGGCGGTCAAGTACGGCCTCCTCTTCGTCGCCCTCACCTTCCTCACCCTGGGCCTCGTCGAGCTCGTCCAGAATGTCCGGCTGCGCCTCGTGCAGTTCCTGCTGATCGGCGTCGCCCTGGCGATGTTCTTCCTCATCCTGATCGCGCTGGCCGAGCACATGGGCTTCACCCTCGCCTACGTGCTGGCCGCGTCCACCGTCCTCGCCATCAACACGCTGTACTGTGCGGCGATCCTGAGGCGGCGGTCGACGGCGCTCCTGGTCGGCGCCGTGCTCGCGGCCATCTATGGCATCCTCTTCGTCATCCTCGAGGCCGAGGACTTCGCCCTCCTCGGCGGCACCCTGCTGCTCGTGGCGGCGCTATCGGTCACCATGTACCTGACGCGGCGGATCAACGAGCCTGGAACGACGGCCGGGTGACGCTCCGCGTGGGCTGCTCGGAACTCAACCGGCGATGGGAACGATCTTCGATCGCCGGATCCGGCGGTCCCTGGTCAACAGCGGGACCCTGTGGACGACGCTGGTCGCGGCGATGAGCTCGTCGGCAGGATCGCCGGCGAAGTCGAGGCGGGTCGAAGTCACGGCGATCTCGAGCTCGAGCGGCCACACGTGCACCTCCTGGAGCGCCGACGCCACCTCGGGATCTCCGAAATCGATCGTGATCCTGCCGAGCTGTGCGAGCTTGGCGAGCTCCCACAGGACGATGGCCGCAATGCCCCACGAGTCGGCGGCAAGCAGCTCCCGCTCGCGGGGCCTGAGGTCGCCGCTCAAGGCGTGAACCAGAATGTGAGTGTCAAGGTTGAGCATCGGCATCCCAATCGACCCCGGTGCTCTGAATGTCGCCGTGGACCTGCAGCTTTCCCCGCAGGCAGCCGATGAGGTCGGCCGGGTTGCGCGGGTAGGGCGTCACACGCGCCACCGGGCGGCCGTGCTTGGTGATGATCAGGCCCTCCGGCTTCAGCTTGTCCAGCAGCGCGAGGCACTGCTCCTTGAACTTCGCGGCACCGATCGTGGTCATGGCAGTCTCCTTGTGGTCATAAAATATGACCAGTTATATATTGTGGTCGGCCACCGCGTCTGTCAAGACCGTTCATCGGAAGGGAGGCATTGTCTCTCTTAAGGTGTGGGGAACCAGGGCGTTGCGTTACGCAGGAATTTCGCCCATTCGGCTGCCCCGGCGGTGATCGGGCTCACCCTCCAGATCCGCATGCGGGGTTTCCGCCGTCGGCCGACATCCCCGCGCTGGGAAAACCTACTGCTTGATTCGCGCCGGCTTGGGCGTGGCGACGGGGGCCGCCTGCAGCTTCATGGTCTGGCTCTGACACGATATGGAGTACTCGGCAGGGGGCGAGGGTGCGAAACCCGACGGTTCGACGATCTCCAGACGCCGCCAGCCCGAGTAGTCCGGGCCCTTGGGGTCGGGCGCTGCGGCCAGGGTGCCCGAAGGCTTCGGCTCGCTGAAGGTCTCGCCCCAGGGGCTGACCTGCTGCGCGCCTGCCGACGTGAAGTTCAACGTGAAGACCGGGGACCGGCTCCCGTCATGGCCGACGGTCCGGTACTTCACCGTGCCGGCACGCGAGGTCGTGATCGAGCCCGTGAACTTCACACTGACGGGGCACTCCCCGACCCAGTTCGGTCGGTCGACGTCGAAGCTGAGGTCGGTGATGAACGGCGAGAGCTTCGCAGGCACGGTCTTCATGACGGGCGCCCGGGGCTCGCCGGACATCGGCTTCCCGACGCATTCGACCCACACGTCGAGCTTCTCGGTGTCCGAGTCGGAGTTGTTGCGTCCGGTGCACAACAGGATCGCCCGCCCCTCGATCACGTCGGGGTAATGAATGCCGAAGCCCTGCGACACCAGCTCGCTGCGCGCCCTGCCGGTTTCGGCGGCGAGGGTCTTGAGCTTGTCGTTGCACGCGCGGACGGCATCGAAGCCCTGAAGGTCCGCATGGGGGAGCTCGACGTCGCCGATCCTGCTGAAATACGCTCCCCGCCCGTCCGGGTGCGACACCGGGGCCGTGGTGCCCGCGACCCTGAACTCGAGGACGCTGATCTTGTTGACCCGGGGGCAGCTTCCCGTCAGCTGGCCCGCGAATCGGACCGGTTCGTTCGTGTGGCCCACGAAATCGAACCGGTCACCCCCTTCCGAGAAGACCCGGATGACGGGCCCGCCGGACGGCAGCGGATCGCCCAGCTTCGGACGCGACCAGCTTTCGTACGTGAGCTCCGCGAGCTTGACGTCGCCGCCGGCCATCACCGGGACGGGCGCCGCCGCGATCATGAAGCCCGCCACGATTCCCGAGAGGAGAGAGCTCTTCATGATTGACACCCCTTTCCGAATCCGCCCGGATCAGGCCTGCTGCCCACCGACGCGGAGTCGACGCCCGCGGGGTCGCCCGCGCGCGCGGTCCTGTCGTCGTTAACTCTGTCCGTGTTTCTGGTCTCACAGTAACCGAGAATGAATCTCAGGTCAACCCGCGCTCTGGCCCACCCGGAGCCGCGGGTCCCTGGTGGAAGAACGAACGGTCGGCGTTCGCCAATGGCAGGGGGGCGTCATCCATCCGGCAGAGGCGCTACACTGCACCCGATGGCCGCGACTCGGGAGGACCGCATGCTGGTGGAGCGATCCCGGAGGGGCGTCCTGCGCCACCGCAGCGAAGCCTACGGCGCATCGTGCGAGGGCGCCGCGCTCACGGTGTGGCTCCCGCACCACGGGGAGACGCGCGTGCTGGTGCTGGCGGCGATGCACGGCGACGAGCCGGAGACGACGGTGGTCGTGTCGGAGGCCCTGCGGGCGATCCACCCGGAGAGCCTGCGCAACGCGGCCGTGCTCGCCGGCAACCCGGACGGGCTGCTGCGGGGAACGCGGGGCAACGCCAGGGGCGTCGACCTCAACCGCAACTTCCCGTCCGCCAACTGGTCGCCGGACACCGTTCCCTATAAGAGCCGCAAGGACGGACCGCGGGACATCGACCTCAGCCCCGGAGAGCGAACGGCGTCGGAGCCCGAGACGAAGGCCCTCATCGCCCTCATCGACCGCCTGCGTCCTGAGGCGGTGCTCACCCTGCACGCGGCCCTGGCCTGCGTCGACGGAGCCGGCGACTCGCCGCTGGCGCGGCGGCTCGCCGAGCTCAGCGGGCTGCCGCTCGAGCCGGTCACCTACCCGACGCCCGGCTCGTTCGGGTCGTGGGCGGGCGAGCGCGGGATCGACGTCGTCACCTACGAGCTCGAGGCGGCCTCGCTCTACGATCTCAAGGAGCGGCACGTGCCCATCCTGATCGACGTGCTGACGGGCGCCGTGGGGCCGGAGGGGTAAGTACCCTCTCGAACGCCGCATCACCGGGTCATGACCCTCCACCGTCAACCTGTGTCCGACCTTCGGCCGTGCTACCATGCCCTGTCGAACGAGACTCAATATCGAAAAAAACAACCAAAGGAATTGAACAGCAGATGAAGACCCTCACGAGATCGACCGCGGCGATGATCGCAGTCGGGTTGTTGACCCTGACCTTCGCACCCGCTCCACCGGCACTGGCGGATTCCTCCACCACGGAGCCCGCCGCAGAATCCACCGCCCAGAAGGCGGTTCTGGTGACCGGAGCAAGCACCGGGATCGGGCGGAAGATCACCGAGCTGCTGGCATCGAAGGGTGTCTTTGTCTACGCGGGCGCCCGCAAGGACTCGGACCTGAAGGAGCTCAACGCGATTGAAAACGTCCGGGCGATCCGGCTCGACGTCACGATCCAGGAAGAGATCGACGCCGCGGTCGCGACCGTCACCAAGGAGGGCCGTGGGCTGTACGGTCTGGTCAACAACGCCGGCGTCGCCATCGTGGCGCCGCTGATCGAGGTCGACGAGGGCGATCTCGACTTTCTCTTCGACGTCAACGTCTACGGCCCCTACCGGATCACCAAGGCCTTCAGCCCCCTGATCATCGCGTCGAAGGGGCGAATCACGACGATCTCCTCGATTTCGGGAATTCTCTCCGGCACGCTCTTCGGGCCCTACAGCATGAGCAAGCACGCCATCGAGGCCTACTCCGATTCCCTGGCGCGGGAGATGGAGCGCTTCG
>DATIVB010000128.1:0-6341 GCA_035466375.1 Chondromyces sp. | reverse complement strand
ATCGTCATCCGCCACCCCAACTCGGGGGCCCCGCACCGGCTGGCGGAGGTCGTTCCGGCTTCCATCATCAATGCCGGCGACGGCATCAACGAGCACCCCACGCAGGCCCTGCTCGACGCCTTCACGATGCGTCGGCGCTTCGGCCGCCTGGAGGGCCTCAAGGTCGTTATTGCGGGCGACATCCGCCACTCCCGGGTCGCGCGTTCGAACGCCTTCCTGCTCGACAAGATGGGCGCCGAGGTGCGGTTCGTGGCGCCGGCTTCGCTGCTGCCGCTGGAGGTGGAGGAGCTCGGCGTGCGGTCCTTCGTGCGGCTCGAGCCGGCCCTCGAGGGGGCGGACGTGGTGATGATGCTGCGCATCCAGCTCGAACGCCAGAAGCGGGTCAACTTCCCCTCGATGCGCGAGTACTACGACTTCTTCGCCCTGACGCCCGAGCGGCTCGACCTCGCCGCGGAGCAGGCCATCGTGATGCACCCCGGGCCGATGAACCGCGGCGTCGAGATCGACTCGAGGGTCGCGGACGGCCCGCGCTCGGTGATCCTCGACCAGGTGACCAACGGCGTGGCGATCCGCATGGCCATTCTCTACCTGCTCGCCGGAGGACGCAGTGAAGCGGCTTCTGATTCGTAACGGCCGGGTCGTCGATCCGAGCCAGGGCCTCGACCAGGGGATGGACATCCTGGTCGAGGACGGCATCATCTCCGCGGTGGGCGAGAAGCTGGAAGCGCCCGGACGCACACAGGTGTTCGACGCGGCCGGCCTGGTGGTCGCGCCCGGCTTCATCGACCTCCACACGCACCTCCGCGAGCCCGGCTTCGAGCACAAGGAGACGATCGCGAGCGGTTGCCGCGCGGCCGCCGCCGGCGGCTTCACCGCGGTCTGCTGCATGCCGGACACCCGCCCGGTCAACGACGATCCGTCGGTGACGGCCTTCATCCGCGAACGCGCCGAGCAGGCGGGCATGGCGCGGGTGTACCCCGTCGGCGCGGTGTCGCAGGGGCTCGCTGGTGAGGCCATGGCCGAGATCGGAGAGATGGTGGCGGCCGGCGCGGTGGCGGTGTCGGACGACCGCCGGCCGGTGCGCAACGCCCTCCTCTTCCGGCGCGCTCTCGAGTATGCCCGCAGTTTCGACATCCCGGTCGCCGCGCACGAGGAGGACCTCGACCTGTCCGACGGCGGCTGCATGCACGAAGGCAGGGTGTCGACGCGGATCGGCCTCGCCGGAATCCCGACCGCCGCGGAGGAGGTGATGGTCGCCCGCGACATCCTGCTCGCCGAGCTCACGGGCGGCCGACTCCACCTCTGTCACCTGTCGAGTGCGACCGCCCTCGACCTCGTGCGGACCGGCAAGCGGCGTGGCCTGGCGTTGAGCTGCGAGGTCGCGGCCCACCAGTTCGTGCTCACCGACGAGGACGTCGCCGCGGCGAGCTACGACCCCAACTGGAAGACCTGTCCGCCGCTGCGGGGTGCGGCCGAGGTCGAGGCGATTCTGCAGGCGATCTACGACGGCACCGTCGATGCGATCGTCTCCGACCACGAACCCCACCACGCCGACGAGAAGGAGCTCGACTTCTCCGACGCACCGGCCGGTATCTCCGGCCTCGAGACCGCGGTGCCCCTGGCCCTTGACCGGCTGGTGCACGGGCGGGTCATCGGCCTGATGCAGCTGGTGCGGCTGATGTCGACCCGGCCGGCCGAGATCTTCAGCCTCCCCGGCGGCACGCTGCGCGAGGGCGCTGTGGCGGACCTCACCGTGCTCGATCTGCGGGCCCTGAAGAGTGTCGAGCCGGAGCACTTCGAGTCCAGGTCCCGCAACACCCCCTTCGCCGGTCGAAGGCTCAAGGGCTGGCCGGCCGCCACCATCGTCGGCGGCAGCATCGTGTGGCAGACAAAGAAGCGCGGCAAGAAGTAGGAACCAGGAATTAGGAATTAGGAATTAGGAATTAGGAATGCCGGCCAACCCGCCCACGTCCATTCTCCAAATTCGAATAGAACGCTTCTGCCGGCACCCCTGGTATCGGCCTGGCTTCGACCAACAGTAACGCTTCGCTCCCTCTGGGGGGGCGGATGGGAATTCCTCATTCCTCATTCCTAATTCCTCATTCAAACTGTGTTATATTTCCGCTCCCGTGCGTGATCGCGCGACCGTGCGGTGAAGTTCCCCTGCGAGGCCTGCGATGAGCGAAGAATCCAACAACACCAGCAACGAGTTCGAGCGGGCGCTCCACGAGAGCTTCGAGGTCGAAGACCTGCGGCCCGGGGATGTGATCCAGGGGGTCATCGTCGCCGTCCACGGCGACGTCGCCCTGGTCGACGTGTCGGGCAAGTCGGAGGCGGTGCTCGACCGCTCCGAGCTCGACGAGCTCGGCACCGGCGATCCGGTCGAGGTCGTGGTGGTGTCGTCGGGCGAGGAGGTGCGGGTGTCGCGCCGGCTCGCCCTCGAGGCCAGGCTCAAGGAGAAGCTCACCGAGGCGATCGGCGCGGACGAGCCGGTCGAGGGCAAGGTCGTCGGCCGCCGCAAGGGCGGCTTCGACGTCACGGTCTCCGGGGTCCGGGGATTCTGCCCCATCTCGCACATTTCGGACGTCCGTGTCGAGGACCTCGACAGCCACCTCGGCCAGACCTACACCTTCAAGATCCTCGAGTACGATCCGGAGAGCCTGCGGCTGGTGGTCTCGCGCGCCGCGCACCTCCGTCAGGAGAAGGAACGCCTGCGCGGCGAGGCGTGGTCCAACCTCGAGGTCGGCGCCGAGCTTTCGGGCCGGGTCCGCTCGCTGACCGACTTCGGCGCCTTCGTCGACCTCGGCGGCGTCGACGGCCTGGTGCACGTGACCGAGATCGCCCACCACCGCGTCGGGCACCCCCGCGAAGAGCTGCAGGTGGATCAGGAAGTGCGGGTCAAGGTGCTCGAGCTCGACCGCGCCAAGGATCGCATCTCACTGAGCATGAAGGCCCTTGTCGAGGACCCCTGGCTCAAGGTCGAGGAACGCTTCCCGGCGCGCTCGGCCTTCGAGGGCACGGTGGTCCGGAAGGCCGACTTCGGCGCCTTCGTCGAGCTCGAGCCGGGAATGGACGGGCTCCTTCATGTGAGTCAACTGCCGCCGGGAATGGAACTCGAGGGCCTCGAGCTCGGGCAGACCGTCAGGGGCTGGGTGCGCGAGATCGACCTCGAGAACCGGCGCATCGGGTTGACCATGCGCCAGATCCCCGATCGCGACCCCTGGGAGCGCATCGAGATGCGCTACCAGGAAGGCCAGATCGTCGAGGGCACGGTCGAGAACGGCGCCGATTTCGGGGTGTTCGTCGAGCTCGAGCCCGGGCTCAGCGGCTTGATCCCGATCTCGGAGCTGGGAATCGAACGGGGTGCGGACCCGAGAAGCGTCTTTGCGCCCGGCGAGAAGGTGCACCTCAAGCTGATGGCCGTGGACCCCGAGCGGCGCCGCATCAGCCTGTCGGTGCGCGCGGTCAAGCGCGATGCGGAGCGCCAGGAGTACCTCAAGCACATGGATGCCGGCAGCGAAGCGGAGCCGACGATGACCGGGTTCGGCGCCCAACTCGCAGCTGCTCTGGACAAGAAGAAGTAGTTCTTCAGGGGCGCCATTGCGCCGCCGGGCTCGAGCGCTCGCGCGCCTGGTCCTCGGCCCCGGCGCCGCGGTTGCAGCGAACGGATCGGCGGCCCGCAGGCACGGGGCCGGGCACGATGCGCGGACGGGAAATGGCGGGAGGTCCGGTGTCGGTCAATCGTACCGCGATGATCCTGATGATCGGTGTGGCCGGTCTCGGCTGCCAGGGCCAGGCGCCGACGGGTCCGGGTGTGGAGCCGGTGGTGGCGGTCGCCACGGTGCCGGTTCGATTGCAGCCGATCGAGCGCACGATCACCGCGGTCGGCACCTTCGAGCCGGTGGCCAGGGTGCTGGTGGCCGCGCAGGAGGAGGGGGTCGTCACCGCCGTGCACGCCCGCGAGGGGGACCGCGTCGCCGCGGGCTCCGTGGTGGTCGAGCTCGACGACCGCGAGATTCTGGCCGTGCTCGCCGAGGCGAAGGCCAATCTCGACGAGGCCTCCGCGAACCTCGGCCGCGTGCAGAGCCTGCACGCCTCGGGCCTCGCGCCGGCTCAGGACCTCGACACCGCCAGTGCGCGGCAACGGGTCGCCGCAGCCCGGGTCGACGCCCTTCAGACCCGCCTCTCGTTCACCCGGATCACCGCGCCGGTGGCCGGGGTGGTGACCTCACGCCGGGTGGAGGTCGGCGATCTGGCTTCGCCGCGGGCGCCGCTGCTCGAGCTCGCGGCGGGGAGTGGGCTGCTGCTGCGCGTGCCGGTCTCCGAGCTCGACGTCGTGCGCCTGAGGCCCGGCGACCGCGCCGAGGTGACGGTGGACGCCATGCCGGACCTGGCGCTCGAGAGCTACATTCAGCGCATCTTCCCGGCCGCAGACCCGGTGTCGCGCCAGGTGACGGTCGAGCTCCGGGTGGACGCGGCGCCGCCCGCGGTCCGATACGGGTTCCTGGCCCGCGCCCACCTCGTGCTCGAGCGGATGTCCGGTGCCATGGTGGTGCCGGAGCAGGCGCTGCAGCGCGGGGCCGACGGCAGCACCTTCGTGTGGGTCGTCGAGGGCGGCACGGCACGGATACGGCCCGTCGAGGCCGGCCACCGCTTCGGCGACCGCGCGGTGGTGACGGCAGGGCTCGAGGAGAACGACCAGGTGGTGGTGGAGGGCGTGGCCCGCTTGCGCGAGGGCGCCGCGGTTGCCGCGTCCCCGGCGACCGAGGGCTCGCCGTCATGAGCGTTCCCGCCTCCGAGCGGCGCGGGCTCGTCCACTGGGCGATCCGCCATCCGGTGGGGACCGTGGTGATCTCGGTCGCGATCTGCGTCATCGGGGCCTCGATGTTCAACCGCATCGCGGTCGACCTGCTGCCGCGGATCATCTACCCGCAGGTCCGCGCCAGCGTGACCAATGCCGAGGTCGACCCCGAGGTCATGGAGCAGACCGTGGCCAAGGTGCTCGAGCCGCGCCTCGCCACCACCGAGGACGCGGTGCTCATCACCTCGTCGTCGAGCGAGGGCCGCACCGGCGTCGAGCTGCACTTCGAGTACGGGACCGACATCGACCTCGCCCTGCGCGACGCCTCGACCAAGCTCGACCAGGCGCGCGGGGCCCTGCCCGAGGAGGCCGACCCCCCGGTCATCTTCAAGTTCGACCCGTCGCAGATCCCGGTCCTGCAGTTCGCGGTGTCCTCACCGAGCCGCGACCTGGCCTGGCTCAAGCGCTGGTGCGAGGACGAGCTCGCCAAGCAGCTGCTGACCGTGTCCGGCGTGGCGTCGGTGGACGTCGCGGGCGGTCTCGACCGCGAGATCCAGGTCGTGCTCGACCCCGAGCGCCTGCGTTCCTACGGCCTGACCGTGTCGGAGGTCCTGGCCCGGCTGCGCGAGGAGAACCAGGACATCGCCGGCGGGCGCCTGCGCTCGCCGGGCCGCGAGCTGCTGTCCAAGACCAAGGGCAAGTTCGAGACCGTGGCCGACATCCGCGCCGTCCGGCTGCCGCTTCCCGGGGGCGGGGACGTCGCCCTCGAGGACGTGGCGCAGGTGCTCGACACCTACGCCGACGACCGGGTCTACAGCCGGCTGGACGGTGAGGCGGCGGTGCAGGTCGCCATCACCAAGCAGCCGGACGCCAACACGGTCAAGGTCGTCGACGGCTGCAACGCGGTGCTCGAGCGTCTGCGCCGCGACAACTTCTTCCCGCCCGACGTCCGCACCCAGGTGGTGCAGGACCAGGCCTTCTACGTGCGCTCGGCGGTCAGCGGCGTCGCCAGGGCGGCGCTGGTGGGCGGCGGCCTGGCGATGCTGGTGGTCTTCCTCTTCCTGCGCTCGGTGCGGCGCACCCTGGTCATCGGCACGTCGGTCCCCATCGCCCTGCTCGGCTGCGTCGCTCTCATGGGAAGCGCCGACCTGACGCTCAACATCATGTCGCTGGGCGGCCTCGCCCTCGGCATCGGCATGCTGCTCGACAACAGCATCGTCATGCTCGAAAACATCGACCGCCACCAGCGCGAGGGCGGCGACCCGCAGGAAGCGGCCCACGTCGGCGCCGGCGAGGTCGCGTCCGCGGTGACCGCCTCGACCATGACCAACCTCGCCGCGGTGGTGCCGTTCTTCCTCATCGGCGGCCTGACCGCCCTGCTCTTCAACGAGCTCCTGCTGACGATCTCGTTCGCCATCCTGACCTCGCTGGTGGTCGCCCTGACCCTGGTGCCGATGCTGTCCGCGCAGCTCTTCAAGCTGCGCTCGACCTCGCGTCTCGAGCGCTCGCGCTGGCTCGGCTTCGTGCCCGCCGCGGTCGC
>DATIVB010000127.1:0-4649 GCA_035466375.1 Chondromyces sp. | reverse complement strand
CCGCCTCGGCACGCCGAACGCCTGCTCGCAGGGCGGCTGCCATGACGACAAGCCGCTCGAGTGGTCGGTGGAGGCGTTCACGAAGTGGTACGGACAGGCGAAGAAGCCGCACTACGGCAGCACGCTCGCCGCCGGCCGCGCTTCCCGGCCCGAGGCCGCGCCCGAGCTCCTGCGCCTGGCGGGCGACCCGCTCTACCCTGCCATCGTCCGCGCCACCGCGCTGTCGCTGCTCGACCGCTACCCCGGGGAGGCGAGCACCCGCGCGTTCGAAGCCGCACTTGCGGACGGCGAGGGCATGGTGCGGTTGACCGCCGTCGACCACGTGGTGGCCGGGAGTGCCGAGGAGCTCGTCGCGCTGGTGGCGCCGCTCCTGCTCGACCCGTTGAGGGCGGTGCGGATGCAGGCCGCGGTGCTGCTCGCGGACGCCCCGGACGCCCTGCTCAAGCCCTACCAGCGCGAAGCGCGGGCAGAAGCCCTCGCCGAGTACCGCACGGCCATGGCGCACTCGCTCGACTTCGCCTTCGCCGGCCACAATCTCGGCAATCTCGCAGCGCGCCTCGGCGACCCCGCCGCGGCCGAGCGGTTCTACCGGGCGGCCATTGCCATCGACGACCTCTTCTTCCCGGCCAAGGCCAACCTGGCGGTGGTGCTCAACGCGCAGGGGCGCAACGACGAGGCGGAGGCGCTGCTGCGCTCGATCCTCGCCGGCGACCCCGACCAGTTCGAAGCGGCCTACTCGCTGGGTCTGCTGCTGGCCGAGTTGGGCCGGTACGTGGAAGCCGAGGCGTTCCTGGCGCGGGCGGCGGCGGGCATGCGGGGACACCCGGGTGCCGAGCGCAACCTGCGCGCCGTCCGCGACTATCTGGAGCAGGTCGCAGGCTCCTCCCGTCGCCGCTGACCGACACGGGATTTTTCCTGCCGCCCCGGGAATTTTACGGGGTGGCATATTGGCGTCACTCGCCTTAGACTGAGCGGCGGCTCATGCGTGCTGAGACATCTTTGATGATCGGTAACAACCGGTGCAATGTCCGAAAGGAGAAAATATGAAAAGAGTGCTGGGACTGGCGTTCATCCTCGCCCTGATGGCGACCCCCGCCTTGGCGCAGAAGGTCACCATCGACTACTCGCACGAGTTCGACTTCGAGAGCGTGGAGACCTTCCAATTCGTGCAGTTCGAGGAGAGCCAGGTCAAGAACCCGCTGATGGCGGAGCGCATCGTCAACCTGGTGAGGGAGAAGCTGACCGCCGCCGGTCTGCGGGAGGTCACCGAGGACCCCGACATCTTCGTCACCTGTCACGGTACCAGCGAGGACAAGACCACCTACAACACCACCAGCTTCGGCTACGGCGGCTACTGGGGCGGCTGGCGCGGCTGGGGCGGCCCGATGGGCATGGGCACGACCACGATCAACGAGATCGACTACACCGAGGGCACCCTGATCTTCGACGCCTACGACGCCGAGGAGAAGAAGCTGATCTGGCGGGGCACCGGCACGGTGACGGTCAAGGACGCGCCCGAGAAGCAGATCAAGCAGGTGGAGAAGATCCTCGCGAAGCTCGGCGACAGATGGCAGAAGATCCTCAAGGGAATGGGCAAGTAGGCGGCGCCGCCGCGGCCTCGCAGTCATGGAAGCGCCCGGCCGCTCGCGGACGGGCGCTTTTCCTTTTCCTACGCGGAACCGTCGTCCATCGCGATGGCGTCAACGATGCCGACGACCACCGCCCTCACCGGCGCCTGCGGCGCGCCGAGGACCTGGCGGGCGCCGTTGCCCTCGTCGAGCACCAGCACCGTCTCGCCCGCGCCGGCGCCGACCGCGTCCACGGCGATGAGGTCCTGACCCGTCGGCTTGCCGTCGAGGCCAAGCAGGTCGACGAGCAGCAGCCGCCGGCCGTCGAGCGCCGGCACCTGGATGGTGGCGACCACGGTGGCGGCGACGCGGCCGATCTTCACCGCGGCGATCCCGCGAGCGGCTCGACCGCGTCGACGATGGCGGTGACGGCGTGGTCAACCGGCCCGGGTGAACCCTGCAGCGCGAGCGACGCCTCGCGGCTCGCCACCACCGCCACCAGGTCGCCGGGCGCTGCCATGGCGACGCCGTCGCCGGCCACCACCGGCCGGCCGCGCGGCTCGAGCCGGCGGTCGAGCGGCTGCACGATGAGGAGGCGCACGCCCTCGAGCCCGGGGTAGATGGTGGTCGCGACCACCGTGCCGATGACGCGTCCCAGGTTCATCCGGACCACCCGCCCGCCCGGCAGCCGGGACGGCTGCCCCACAAAGGTCTCGCCCCTGTCAGAGATTGTGGGGCACGCGTCTCGCGTGCCGGGTGGGTGGTGGAAATGGCAACGACTGGGACCGCCATCCTCACCCCCGGCCGCCGGTGAGGCGGGTCGAGAACTCGGTTGCGGCCTCGAGGTTGGCGCGCATCTCGGCGTGGCACTCGGGGATCACGACCTGCGCCACCAGCACGCCGGGGTCGTCGAGGCCCGAGACCGCCAGCTCCACCGCTGCCTCGACATCCGCGACCTCGCCCGAGAACACGCAGTAGGCCTTGCCGCCGAGGCGGTCGGCGAGCCGGATCTCCACCAGCTCCACCTCGGCGCCCTTGCGGCCGCGGTCGGCGGCGCCGATGGTCGAGGCGGCGGTGCGGGTCTCCACGATGCCCAGGGCGTGGCCGTTGATCCGGCCCCGCATGCCGCGCAGGATGCGCACCACCTCGGGGTGGACGGCGGGCAGGAAGACACGGTCGACCAGCGCCCCGGCCCCGGCCGCGAGGCCGGCGGCATAGGCCTCCTCGACCGAGGCCACGTCGCCGCCCACCAGCACCAGGTACTTGCCGGGGTGGACGGTGCCGGCGTAGGCGACCTCCACCGGGGCGCGCTTGACCATGGCGTCGCCGGCGCTGAGGCCGACGGCAACGGAGTCGAACTCGAGCAGCGCGATGGCGGGCTGCATCAGACGATCCTCAGCCCGCCGGCGACGGTCATCCGCCGCTCGCGCGAGAACGTCCGCGGCCGCGTCAGCCCCTCGCCGGTGGGGCTGGCGATGGAGAACGAGGTGTATCCCTCGCCGCCGTCGCCGAGGCCCGCCAGGTTGGCGGCGTTGGCGACGAAGATGGAGACGTCGATGGCGCGCGCCATGCGGGTGATGGCGTCGACGTCGCGTGAGTAGATGGAGGCGGTGTGGCCGCAGCCGTGCTCGGCGCGCACCGCGAGCTCGATCGCCTGGTCGACATCGCGCACCCGTACCACCGGCAGCACCGGCATCATCTGCTCCGTCCACACCAGGGGGTGCTCGGCCGGCACGTCGGCCACCGCCAGCCGCAGCTCGGGCCCCTCACGGACGCCGATCTCGGCCAGGATGGTGCCGGCGTTCTTGCCGATCCAGCGGCCGTTGATGCGGCCCGCCCGGCCCGGCTCGCCGCGTTCTGCGAAGATCACGGGTTCGAGCCGCTTGAGCTCGTGGGGCGCGAGCACCCTCGAGCCGGCTCCGGTCATGTGCTCGAGCAGGCGGTCGGCCACCGACGCGACCACGAACACCACCTTCTCGTCGGTGCAGATGACGTTGTTGTCGAAGGAGGCGCCGCGCACGATCTCGCGGCCGGCGAGCTCCAGGTCGGCGGTGGCGTCCACCACCACGGGTGGGTTGCCGGGACCGGCGAGGATTGCGCGTTTGCGGCTCTTGCGCGCCTCCTCCACGACCCCGGGGCCGCCGGTGACCATCAGGATCCGGACCCGGGGGTGGTTCATCAGCCGCTGGGCGCCGGCGATGGTGGGCTCGGGGGTCGCGGTGACGAGGTCCGCTGGCCCGCCGGCTGCGACGACCGCCTCGTTGATCCAGCGGACATTCTGCGCCGACACTCCCTTGGCGCTGGGGTGGGGGTTGAAGACCACCGCGTTGCCGGCCGAGATCGCGGCGATCGAGTTGTTGATGATGGTGGCAGTGGGGTTGGTGGAGGGCGTGATGGCGCCGATCACGCCGAAGGGCGCGTACTCCACCACCGTCAGCCCGCGGTCGCCCGACCACACCGTCGGCTCGAGGTCCTCGGGCCCCGGGGTCTTGTCGGTCACCAGGAGGTTCTTGAGCTCCTTGTCGGCGGCGCGGCCGAGGCCGGTCTCCTCGTGGGCCAGCCGTGCCAGCTCCGCCGCGTGGGAGCGCATGGCCTGGCGCACCGCGTCGACGATCCGACGGCGGGCGCCGAGCCCCATGCCGCGGAAGGCCTCGAAGGCGGTGCGCGCAGCGTCCACGGCGCCGTCCACCGTGGCGTGGATGCCGCAGCCCCGTTTCCGACCGGCCTCGCCGGCCGCAGCCGGCGGCGCTTCGGCGTGGCCGCCGAGGCGGCTGCGCACCCGCGCGATGACCGCCTGGATCTCGCGTTCGTCAAATGCCGCCTGCTGCACGTAGCCTCCGCCCGTCATGCGGCCCCGCGGCGCCGCGTCCGGCGCGCGCCCGGGACCCGTCCCGTCCTCAGCTCGCCCACTCGCCGCCGGCCGGCGTCTTGCGGTAGATTTCGTCGCCGCCGATCTCCCAGCTGTCGACGATCGCCATGATCACCGCGTCGCACGGCCGGTCGCGCGTGGTCTCGGTCTGGCGCGCCGACGAGCCGGACGCCCACAGCACGACCTCGCCGACGCCGGCACCCACGGAGTCG